>JAZKEH010000325.1:0-7718 GCA_040387155.1 Pseudomonadota bacterium
AGTGGCGGGATTTGAACCCACGACCACTTGCCCCCCAGGCAAGTGCGCTACCAAACTGCGCTACACTCCGAAAATCTTCTGCCGTCAGGCCAGATGAGAAAGCGCTTCTTCGACTTCCTCAATCAATTCCCTGATCTGCTGGTTGCCAAGCTGTGCAACGGCTGCTGCTGCTGAAGCAGCCGCTCTTGGTGCGGTCATGGCCTTCATTGACGTTTCTTCGCCGAGTGGATTGGCAGCGTTGCCAGCCATACGTTGACGTGCGCCACCGATCGTAAAACCTTGCTCATACAACAAGGTCCGGATCTGTCGAATCAGAATGACATCCTGCCGCTGATAGTAACGACGATTACCGCGCCTCTTCACCGGCTTCAGCTGGGTAAATTCCTGCTCCCAGTATCGCAGCACATGCGGCTTCACCTCGCACAGCTCGCTTACCTCACCAATGGTGAAATAGCGCTTCGCCGGAATTTCCGGCAGCTCTGCGTTATGACTTGGTTCCAGCATAGCTTTCCACCTTTGCTTTCAGTTTTTGCCCCGGACGGAAAGTCACCACCCGCCGTGCTCTGATTGGTATTTCTTCGCCAGTCTTTGGATTGCGGCCTGGACGCTGGCGCTTATCGCGCAAATCAAAATTGCCGAATCCGGAAAGTTTAACCTGCTCATTACCTTCAAGCGCCTTACGGACTTCCTCAAAAAACTGTTCAACCAATTCCTTGGCTTCACGCTTGTTGAGCCCCATTTCGTCAAAGAGGCGTTCTGCCATTTCGGCTTTGGTAAGGGCAACGTTGGTTGTATCAGTCATAAAACCTTCTTGCGGCTGATGAAATCAAAATAAGTTACGAGACAATCCTGAGAAACCACTTTAGGTTTTCAGCTCGAATCTCACCTTAATTCCGCATTAAATTTAGCTTCTAGTGCCTTGATACAGCTATCAATTATTGGATTTATATCCGCATCAGCAAGCGTGCGCGAAGCATGTTGAAAGGTCAAGCCCAAAGCCAAACTTTTTTTATCTTTTTCAATGTTCTGGCCTTGGTAGACGTCAAACAAAGTCAGCTCCTGCAAGTCGGGTCCGGCGACGCTTTTCAACTCTGCCAGCAGTTGTTCAGCCGTTATCTCCTGACCCACCACCAATGCCAAGTCACGACGCACACGCGGGTAGCGTGACAGGTCTTTTACCACAGGAATTCTTGCTCCTCGCACCGCCTCAAAATCCAGCTCGGCAAGATAAACCTTTCCAGGAATATCAAGAGCTTGCTGTATAGACGGGTGCAACGCTCCGAGCCAGCCTACGGTTTCGTCATTACGCTTGATCCGGGCAGTTTGTCCAGGCTGCAAAGCCTGGTGCACATCGGGAGCAAATTCGAATGCTGCCGCATTCAATGACAATCCCAGAATGGCCTCAACATCACCCTTCAAGTCGAAAAAGTCCACGGTCTTGGAGGGGACGGACCATTGCTCTTGCGCACATGCGCCCCAGATCAAACAACCAACTTTAAATTTCTGCTCTAACTTTTTGTTTTTATTCAAAAATGTTAGGCCATTTTCGAACAAGCGCAAGCGGGTCAGCTGACGGTTTTGGTTATGCTTCAGAGTGGTGATCAGCCCAGCCCAGAGATTGGTTCGCATCACCGCCATGTCCTGGGAAATCGGGTTGGCGAGTGCTACCGGTTCGGTGCCCTCACCCAACACAGCTTCCAGCTGACCATCGACAAAGCTGTAGGTAACAACCTCTTGATAACCCAAGCCAACGAGCTGACTTCTTACTGCCCTGACTCCAACCAAGGTCTCGGGCTTTGAATAGAGCCCCAGCCTCGCCTGTGGAGCGGTAACGGGCAAACTGTCATAACCGCGCACCCGCGCCAGCTCTTCGATCAGATCAGCCTCAATACTGATATCGAAACGCCAGGAGGGAACCGCAAAGCGCCAGCCTTCAGTCGTAGCTTCGAGCTCGGTCAATCCCAACCGCGCAAGAATGTCGCCCACATCGGCGTCCGCTATATCGGCACCAAGCAGTCTGCCTATGCGCTTGCGGCGCAATTCAATGGCTGGCACCGCAGAAACAGGAGATTCCGCGCAGGTGACCGGACCCGCCTCGCCACCAGCAATGGCCAGTAACAGGCTGGTAGCACGCTCGATTGCCAGTTTTGGCAGGTTGAAATCGACGCCGCGCTCATAGCGATGCGCAGCGTCGGTGTGCAATCCATAACGGCGAGCACGACCGGCAATAGCCAACGGCGAAAAATGAGCGCTCTCAAGGAAAATACTGGTGGTGCGTGGCGTCACGGCACTGGCCTTGCCGCCCATGATGCCGGCCATTGCCAGCGCCTTTTCCTGGTCAGCGATTACCAAGGTGTCCGGCTGAAGCTCGACTTCCTTGCCATCCAGCAACACCAGTTTTTCACCAGCATTTGCGCGACGTACATTGATTCCACCAGTCAGCTTGCCGTGATCAAAGGCGTGCATTGGCTGGCCAAGCTCCAGCAGCACGTAGTTGGTGATATCGACCACAGGATCGATGCAACGCAGGCCACAGCGACGCAGCTTTTCCTGCATCCACAGCGGAGTTTCAGCATGGGGATTGATATTGCGAATTACCCGACCGAAATATTTTGGGCAGTCTGCCGGCGCCGCCAGATTGATGGGAAGCTGATCGGTGGTTACCGCCGCAACCGGCTTGATCTCCGGCGCCGTGACGGTCGCGCGAGTGAGAACACCAACTTCACGGGCCAGACCGGCAATACTGAGACAGTCGCCACGGTTGGGGGTCAGATTGACTTCGATAAGCGCATCATCCAACTGCAGATAATCACGGATACTGAGACCATTCGGAGCATCGCCTGGCAATTCGAGCAAGCCTTCTGCCGTTTCTGCCAATCCCAATTCCTCGGCAGAACACAGCATGCCATGCGATTCGACACCTCTGAGTTTCGCTTTCTTGATTGTCAGCTCGGTGCCGATTTTGGCACCAACGCGCGCGAACGGAACTTTCAAACCAGCTCTTACATTCGAAGCACCGCAGACCACCTGATATTTCTCAATACCGTCGGTTACCTGACACACACTGAGTTTGTCGGCATCTGGATGCCTTTCTGCGGCCAGCACTTCGCCAACTACTACGTTGCTGAATTCGGCAGCGGCCGCCTGCACCGCCTCAATTTCCAGACCAGCCATTGTGAGGCGCTTCATCAATTCATCTGAGCTGATGTCAGGATTCACCCATTCGCGCAACCAGCGTTCACTGAACTTCATATGATCCCCATGAAACTCTAGTGAAACTGCTGAAGGAAGCGCATGTCATTTTCAAACAACAGGCGCAAATCCCTTATCTGGTAGCGCAGCATCGCCAAACGATCCACCCCCATGCCGAATGCAAGTCCGGTGTATTTTTCCGGATCAACATTGGAGGCGGCCAGTACCTTGGGGTGCACCATGCCGCAGCCCATGATTTCCAGCCAACCGGTTTGTTTACATACACGGCAGCCCGCACCCCTGCACATCACGCACTGAACATCGACTTCGGCCGATGGTTCTGTGAAAGGGAAGTATGACGGACGGAATCTGACAGCCAGATCAGCCTCAAAAAATGCATTGAGGAAGTCTGCGATCAGGCCTTTGAGATCAGCGAAGCTGACATTTTCATCAATGAGCAAACCTTCTACCTGATGAAACATCGGCGTATGCGTCATGTCGGAATCGCAGCGATAAACACGACCCGGACAAATAATGCGGAACGGAGGCTTGCCGGTTTCCATGACACGCACCTGCACGGTGGAGGTGTGCGTGCGCAGCAGCGTTGTCGCATCAAAATAAAAAGTATCGTGCATCGCCCTGGCCGGATGATGAGCCGGAATATTGAGCGCACCGAAATTGTGGTAGTCGTCTTCGATTTCTGGCCCTTCGACAACCTGGAAGCCAGCCGCGGTGAAGATGTTCTCTATACGTTCAATGGTGCGGGTGACCGGATGCAAACCACCAGCACCCAGCTTGCGACCGGGTAACGTGACGTCTACTTTTTCAGACACCAACTGACGTTCGGCTTCAATTCTGTCCAGCGCTTCTTTGCGGGCTGATATCGCATCCTGAACTTGTACTTTGGCGGCGTTGATT
This sequence comes from Pseudomonadota bacterium, assembly GCA_040387155.1. Classification (GTDB taxonomy): domain Bacteria; phylum Pseudomonadota; class Gammaproteobacteria; order Pseudomonadales; family Pseudohongiellaceae; genus CAILUG01. The sequence continues at coordinate 4,111 of JAZKEH010000325.1, forward strand.
GCGGCACCTGCAGCGGGACGCTGGTCAGCTGGCAAACCACCAAGGGTCTTCAATTGTTCGGTGAGGCTGCCCTTCTTGCCGAGATACAAGACACGTAGCTGCTCCAGATCGTCGTGCGATCCGGCTGCAATAACGGCGCTCAAGGCCTGTTGGGTCAGGGAGGTAAGGGAATCCATGAAGGTAAAACACCCTGCCACCGTACCGATGGCAGGGTATAACGCTTAACCCAACGCAGCTTTGGCTTTGTTGAGAACGGCTGCAAACGCATCCTTGTCATGCACAGCCAGATCGGCCAATACGCGGCGATCGATTTCGATGCTGGCTTTTTTCAGGCCTGCGATCAAACGGCTGTAGGACATATCATGCACACGAGCCTGTGCATTGATACGCGTGATCCAAAGAGCGCGGAAAACACGTTTTTTTACTTTGCGGTCGCGATAGGCATATTGCCCGGCTTTCGTGACTGCCTGTTTGGCTACGCGCAGAATGCTTCTGCGGAAACCGTAATAGCCTTTTGCTGCATTAAGAATCTTCTTGTGTCGACGGCGTGCTGTGACGCCACGTTTTACACGTGCCATTGTTAATTACCTCAACCAATATTCAGAAAGGGGTTCAATTGATCAATTGATCAATCAATCCATGCGATACATGCGTTTTACACGACCAACATCCGACTGGTGAACAGCCGAGGTGCCGCGTAACTGACGCTTACGTTTCGTCGTCATTTTGGTGAGGATATGGCTCTTGAATGCACTCTTGCGTTTGAAGCCTGATCCTGTCTTCTTGATGCGCTTTGACGCACCACTGTGAACTTTTGCTTTAGGCATTGTCGTACTCCGCATTAAGACCGGTTACTACGTAACGGTCTTCAGTTTAGTTAATAGCAATAGCTCTAACACCGCCCTTCCGCGGGTCAACAAAGTCAACTCGAAGGAAAGAGATTAAGAGTTACTGCTTTTTCTTTTTACCGGGGGCCAGCACCATGGTCAGTTGACGACCTTCCATTTTGGCTTCCTGCTCTACTATTCCGTATTCAGCAAGGTCCACTTTCAGACGCTGCATCATATCGGCCCCGATCTCCTGATGTGCCATTTCACGGCCGCGATAACGCAGGGTTATCTTGGCCTTGTCACCATCAGTAAGGAAACGTATCAGGTTGCGTAGCTTTACCTGATAATCCCCTTCTTCCGTCCCTGGGCGAAACTTCATTTCTTTAATTTCTATTACTTTCTGCTTCTTGCGATTGGCAGCACGTTGTTTTTTCAATTCAAAAACATGCTTGCCATAATCCATGACTTTGCAAACAACCGGATCAGCCTCAGGTGAAATCATCACCAGATCCAGTTTCGCTGCGCGGGCAGCTTCAAGCGCTTCTTTGATCGTGACTATTCCCTGCTGCGTCCCGTCATCCAGAATCAGGCGCACCTTTTCTGCATCAATCTCTTCATTGATGGGGGAACGTTTGCTTTTGTCATTTTCACGCTTGTTAATGGTCATTACCTCGCTGCAATAATTTCAATGGCAATTCATTTCAAAACAAATTCACTTCAATTCGATTTAACCGGCACTCAGGCTGCTTGATCACTGGGAGGAGTTACCGCACGGCTCAGTTGCGCAACATCATCCTGCAGCAACTTGATCACTGCCTCGATAGGCATAACCCCGTAATCCTTGCCAGTTCTGTCACGCACCGCGAGGGTCCCTGCTTCCACTTCCTTGTCACCGGCCACGAGCAAATAGGGAATGCGCTGCATGGTGTGCTCGCGGATTTTAAAGCCGATCTTCTCATTTCTCAAGTCAGCTTCTACGCGGAACCCATTGTTTTTCAAGGCTTTCACTACATTTCCGCAATATTCTGCCTGCCGATCAGTGATATTCATCACCACAACCTGCTGGGGGGCCAGCCAAGTCGGGAAAGACCCCTCGTAATGCTCGATCAGAATGCCGATAAAGCGCTCGAAAGAGCCGAAAATGGCCCGATGCAACATGACCGGGGTGTGTTTACTGTTGTCTTCGGCCACATATTGGGCGCCCAACCGGCCAGGCATTGAGAAATCCACCTGGATGGTTCCACATTGCTGCTCACGGCCCATGCAGTCCTTCAGCGCAAACTCGATCTTGGGACCGTAGAAAGCTCCCTCTCCTGGCAGCAACTGCCATTTGCGTCCCGTATTATCGAGCGCAATTTTGAGAGCCTCTTCAGCACGATCCCACACTTCGTCAGAACCAACGCGTTTTGGCGGACGGGTGGAAAGGCGGAGGATGATTTCGTTGAAGCCAAAATCCTGGTACACCGCATAAACCAGATTGATAAAGTCTGCGACCTCGGACTGAATCTGCGACTCAGCACAGAAGATATGGCCGTCGTCCTGGGTAAAGCTGCGTACGCGCATCAGCCCATGCATACTGCCGGAAGGTTCATAGCGATGGCAGGAACCGAATTCAGCGAAACGTAGCGGTAATTCGCGGTAGCTCTTCAGCCCCTGATTGAACACCTGAATGTGACACGGGCAGTTCATCGGCTTGATTGCATATAGCCGACTATCGGACTCGACCTGGAACATTTGCTCGGCAAATTTGTCGGCATGACCAGACTTTTCCCACAGCGAATAATCTACCAGCTGAGGAGTATTGATCTCCTGGTAGTTATGGGTGACCAACAACTCCTGCATGTAACGCTTTATGATCTGATAAATCTTCCAACCCTTTGGATGCCAGAAGGCCATGCCTGGCGCTTCTTCCTGGAAATGGAACAGACCGAGTTTTTTGCCGATTTTCCGGTGATCGCGACGTTCAGCTTCTTCAAGCATGAACAGATATTCTTTCAATGCCTTCTTGTCTGCCCAGGCGGTGCCGTAGATGCGTTGCAGCATTGCGTTCTTCGAATCACCACGCCAATAGGCACCCGCAACCGACATCAATTTGAAAGCCTTGATATGCCCGGTGGAAGGCACATGCGGACCACGACAGAGGTCGATGAACTCACCTTGGCGATAGAACGACAGCCCTTCTTCCGAAGGAATGCTGGCGATGATTTCAACTTTGTATTTTTCGCCGAGCTTGTCAAAGAAAGCGACAGCCTCGGTGCGAGTCATCAGCGAACGTTCAACCTTGATGTCTGCAGCCGACAGGCGCTCCATTTCTTTTTCAATGGCAATCAGATCTTCCGGCGTGAAGGGTCGCTCATAGGCAAAATCGTAATAGAAGCCATTTTCGATTACCGGCCCTATCGTTACTTGCGCGGAAGGGAAAAGGTTTTTGACAGCATTGGCCATCAAGTGTGCGCAGGAGTGACGGATGACGTCGACGCCCTCGGCATCACGTGACGTGATGATGCTCAGGGCTACATCACCTTCGATCAGGTAAGAGGTATCCACGACGCGCCCGTCAACCTTGCCGGCCAGAGCTGCCTTTGCCAGCCCAGGGCCGATGGACTCCGCCACTTGCTGTATGGTCACGGCAGCAGGAAATTGACGTTTGCTGCCGTCGGGTAACGTAATGGTAATCATCTTTGTCTGTTTCTAAAGGTGGTAGGCACGACCAGGTTCGAACTGGTGACCTCTACCATGTCAAGGTAGCGCTCTATCCAACTGAGCTACGCGCCTGCA
>JAZKEH010000326.1:0-1670 GCA_040387155.1 Pseudomonadota bacterium
ATGGACCAACTGGAAACATGGAAGCAGAAGACCCACTAGCCCAACTCGCCGATATACATTTACCGGGCGATGTACCGTTCTGGCCGCCAGCACCAGGCTGGTGGATGCTCGCGGGTTTGTTACTACTGACAATTGCTCTTGTCGGCCGCTACTTTTATTTGCAGGGCCAGACTAAACGGAAGATGAAGTCGGCCATGTATGAACTCGATCAGGCATACAGCACCTGGCAGGAAAAGTCGCAGTCTGAAAACTTGCACAACCAGGCCGGACTCGACCTTCTGTATAACTTCAACTCAATTCTCAAACGTGTTGCCCTGCTCTACTACCCGCAAACCGATGTCGCGAAACTGACGGGTAATGCCTGGCTGCAATTTCTCGACGGCGCGGATCAAAGCAAGGACTTCAGTGAAGGCGCCGGCAAAGTATTGAGTGACGGTACGTACAGACCGACATTCTCTGCAGACGTCGACGCGCTGTATACAATTACCCGGCGCTGGATAATGAGGCATTATCTGCAACCCCGGGCTACGAAAAATGCACCGGCAAAAATGTCCAGCGATACTGCTGAGGTATCTGCATGATTGGATTCGTATGGCCCTGGGTATTCGCCGCGTTGCCACTGCCCTGGCTCGTCAATCGTCTTGTTCCGCGCGCGGGCAATCGCGAAGCTGCACTGTTTGTACCTTTCTTTCGCACTCTGTCATCCCTTGAGGCCGGCAATTCACGCAGTGGTGCCCGCAGTAAACTGCTCGCGTTTCTTGCCATTCTCACCTGGCTGCTGTTTGTTACTGCGGCAAGCCGCCCGCAGTGGATAGGCGAACCGATAGAGCTTCCTACTACGGGCCGCGACCTCATGCTTGTGGTCGATATCTCCGGTTCGATGGAAGCACAGGACCTGCAGCTTGGTGGTCAAACAGCGAACCGCCTGCAGGTCGTCAAAGCCGTGGTAGGCGACTTCGTTGCACGCCGCACGGGAGACAGGCTTGGACTTATCCTGTTTGCCGCTCGCGCCTATACACAAGCGCCACTTACCTTCGACAGGATGACCGTCCAGACCCTGTTGTACGAGGCCCAGATCGGCATCATCGAAGAGAATGCCACGGCGATTGGTGATGGTATCGGCCTCGGTGTGAAACACCTGCGCGAACGTCCCCAGGCAAGCCGCGTACTCATCATGCTCACGGATGGCGTCAACAACGCGGGCGAAGTAACACCGATCCAGGCAGGTGAACTCGCGGCACGTGAGGGCATCAAGATTTATACGATAGGCATCGGCGCAGAAACCGGCACGTCGAGTTCGCTATTCGGGCCGCGCGTGGTTAATCCCTCTGCCGACCTCGACGAGGCAAGCCTGACAGAAATCGCGGAGAAGACAGGCGGCCGGTATTTCCGCGCGCGCAACATCAATGAACTGGAACAGATCTACGGCATGCTCGACCAGCTCGAACCGGTGGAGCAGGAAGCAGAAACATTTCGCCCTACCCTTACGCTGTTTTTCTGGCCACTCGGTGCTGCACTTGCGCTCAGTTTTCTGATCGCGTTGTACAAAATTCCGTGGAGCCAGTTGTATCTGCAAGCACGCATGAAAGACGATACCAATAGCGCACTGCTACCTGAAGGTGGAAATCTCAAATGAACTTTCTGCCCGCTGAGCTCATCGAAAATTTCCA
>JAZKEH010000327.1:0-3324 GCA_040387155.1 Pseudomonadota bacterium
ACTCCCCTGCGGCGGGAACTGCTTCAGTTGCATTGGTGACTGGCAGTTGCGTTGCGTCTGTCGGTATCTGCTCGACCGGCACCTGCTCCACCGGCAACGCCCGGGGTGTCACCGGCTCTGACGAGCTGAACAACAACAGCACGTTTCTGCTGCGGTCGAGTTGAGCCGTGGGTGTGACCTGGACGGTGGCGAATGATTGGCCCGGATCCTTGGTAATACTTCCCACCACACCAACCGGATAACCCGGCGGCAACCGCTGATCCAGACCAGACGTTACCAGCAGGTCGCCGACCTGGATGTCGGTTGTCGTCGCCACATTCTCAAGTGTCAATTGATGTAGCGTATCCGGCGTTCCTGCAGCGATTGCGCGAACACCGTTGCGATTCACCTGTACGGGGGTTGCATGCAGCGGATCGGTGATCAGCAACACCCAACTTGTCAGTGGTTCTACCTCCACAACCTGCCCCATCAGACCATGGGCATCCACCACAGGCTGGCCAATGAAGACGCCTTCGCTGCTGCCCTTGTTGATCAATACGCGCTTGGCAAACGGATCGGGCGACTCACCGAGCAACTGCGCCCTCACCGCCTCTTCATCGACAATCGCCGACGCTTTCAGCAATTCATTGAGCCGTTCATTTTCAGCGACAAGATGATCCAGTTTTTGCAGTTTGAACTGCTGCATCAGCAATTCTTCTTCCAGCTCGGCATTGCGGATTTCAAGCTCAGTACGCGACGAGAAAAAACTGCCGAAAGCTCCCGCTGTGCGCGACGGCAGATCGGCCATCAGATGAAGTGGGGTTACAGCAATCGACGTGTAGTAGCGCACGCGGCTCAGGTAATCGAACCTGCTGTCGGCAAACATCAGCACCAGCGACAACAGGGACAGGCCCAGCAGCCGGTATCCTTGCGAAGTATTCTGGACGAATAGCGACTTGATGGCCTTTACCCTGTGTTTAAGCTTATGAAGAAGCCTGTAATGCGCAGGGAGCCCGTGGGCTCCCTGCGTGTTTTCATTTAGTCAGTTCGCGACTCAGTCAGTCGTCAGCAAATCCAGTGCATGCATGTCCATCAGTTCCATCGCCTTGCCGCCGCCGCGTGCAACACACGTGAGCGGGTCGTCAGCAACGATGACGGGCAAACCGGTTTCTTCGCTGAGCAGCTTGTCGAGATCACGCAACAGTGCGCCACCGCCAGTCAATACCAGACCGCTCTCTGCAATATCAGAGGCAAGTTCCGGCGGGGACTGTTCCAGCGCGCTCTTCACTGCCTGCACAATCGCAGACAATGGTTCCTGCAACGCCTCCAGAATTTCATCACTGTTCAGTGTAAAGCTGCGTGGCACGCCTTCAGCAAGATTGCGGCCGCGCACATCGATCTCGCGGATTTCCTTGCTGGCATAGGCACAACCAATTTCTTTCTTGATGCGTTCAGCGGTTGCATCACCGATCAAGCTGCCGTAATTGCGGCGCACGTGAGTGGTGATGGCTTCATCGAAACGATCGCCGCCAAGACGAACCGATTCAGAGTACACAATACCGCTCAGCGAGATGATGGCAACTTCGGTGGTACCACCACCGATGTCTACTACCATCGAACCACTGGCCTGGTCGACAGGAAGACCGGCGCCGATTGCTGCTGCCATGGGCTCTTCGATCAGACGCACTTCGCGCGCACCTGCGCCCATGACGGATTCGCGAATGGCGCGACGCTCAACCTGGGTGGATTTGCACGGAACGCACACGAGTACGCGCGGGCTGGGACGGATGAAACTGTTCTCATGCACTTTGTGGATGAAGTGTTGCAGCATTTTTTCGGTAACCTGGAAATCCGCGATAACGCCGTCCTTGAGCGGACGGATGGCGGTGATGTTGCCAGGGGTACGACCGAGCATGCGCTTCGCATCAGCGCCAACCGCGGTCACGGTCTTCTGACCATTGTGGATGCGAATCGAAACTACAGAAGGTTCATTCAGGACTATGCCGCGATCACGGACATAGATGAGGGTGTTGGCGGTTCCCAGGTCGATCGAGAGATCGTTGGAAAACATGCCTCTTAATTTTTTCAACATTGATTTGAAGGTACCTCGGCCGGGATGCGTGAACACACGCTGTGACTTGGTAAAAAGGCAGAAAGTTCCGGTATAATTTGCCCCTTTTTATGGGATGCAACTCTAGCAACGGCAACCCGCACAGGGCAAGGAGGAAATTCCTCTTTCGCGCTCTCAAACCAGTCTGGAACACCTCATGGCTCTTGAACTCAAGGACATCGAAAACGTCGCTCACCTGGCACGTTTACAGCTTGGCGACGCTGAAAAGACGGAAGCGCTCAACAGCATCACCAACATCCTGACAATGATCGACCAGATGCAGGCAGTGGATACCACCGGTGTTGAGCCGCTCGCCCATGGCTTCGATGCCTCCCAGCGTTTGCGCGAGGATGTCGTCACTGAAACCAACCAGCGTGACCTGCTGCTGAAATTGGCACCCAGCGCCGACCAAGGGCTGTTCCTGGTGCCGAAGGTACTGGAATAAGACGCTGGAATGACGACGATGATGAACGAAGCACTGAAACAAGGTATTGCCGATGTCGCCCGCTCGCTGGCCCGCAAGGATTTCACCAGCGTAGAGCTCACCCAGGCCTATCTGGCGCGTATTACCGCCCACAACCCTGCGCTGAACGCCTACGTCACCATAACCGGTGAGCAGGCTCTGGCGCAGGCTGCTGCTGCCGACAAAGCGATAGCCGCTGGCACCGCTGGCCCCTATGCCGGCGTGCCATTCGCCCACAAGGACATTTTCTGCACCACTGGCGTCCGTACTGCCTGTGGCTCCCGCATGCTGGACAACTTCATTGCCCCCTATGACGCCACCGTGGTGGCAAAAATGAATGACGCCGGCATGGTCATGCTGGGCAAGACCAACATGGATGAGTTTGCGATGGGCTCGTCCAACGAGACCTCGTGGTATGGACCCGTAAAGAATCCGTGGAACCGTGCATTGGTGCCTGGTGGTTCATCCGGCGGCTCGGCGTCTGCCGTTGCAGCCCATCTGTGCCCTGCCGCCACCGCCACGGACACCGGCGGTTCAATTCGTCAGCCCGCATCGTTCTGTGGCCTTACTGGCATCAAACCGACCTATGGTCGTGTTTCCCGCTGGGGCATGATCGCGTTCGCGTCGAGTCTCGATCAGGCCGGCGTGCTGACACGCAGCGCGGAAGACGCCGCAATCCTGATGCAGATGATGTCGGGCTTCGACCCAAAAGATTCGACGAGTGTTGATGTGCCAGTGCCTGACTATTTGGCCACGCTGGACCAGCCGCTGA
>JAZKEH010000328.1:0-1577 GCA_040387155.1 Pseudomonadota bacterium
CGACCACGTTGCAGCCGGCACCCTGGAACAATTGCATGTAGCCCAGATCGGTCTGGATGATTTCAGCAGGCGCCTGCGCAGCGTGCGCGAAGGGGGCGATAGTGTTGCCCAGCGTAGCGGCACCCAGTGCGCGGGTGCCGACGCTGAGAAAATTGCGACGGGAAAACGTGTGCTTCATTTGTGGTGTTCTTGTAGTTGGACTAAACGGTTGGACTAAACGGTTGGACCAAAGAGCGGGCTTATTGATGGTCGAAGGAACCAGGCACCAGCGCATGCAATTCTTCCTGCGCATCGAGCGGGAATACACTCCATGGGTAGTAGAACGGCGGGCCGACGTTGGGCCAGAACGGCGTCACGGCGAGTTCGTCGTTGGCACCGAGGCTGCGCAGCAGATCAGCCATCTTGGTGTTGGGTGGGCGACGCATTTGCAGAAACGCGACCTGACCGCGCGACATCGCATGATCAAGCGGTGTCAGGCCATCCTTGTCGCGGATGTTGATGTTGGCGCCGCGAGACACCAGGGCTTCCACCATCTTCTCGTTGTTCGACTGAACAGCGTTATGCAGTGCAGAACCACCACGCGAACGTTGCAGATGATGATGCACCGATACGACGTTGAGGTCGGCACCGCCCTGGATCAGCAGATCCAGTGCCTGCGCCAGTTGTTCCGGAGCGCCGCGTGCGCCAGCGAGGGCGGTGACTGGCGTTTGCAGATCGGGCTGCATGTGCTTGGCATCAGCACCTTTGTCGATCAGCATTTGCATGACTTCGAGATCGCCAGCTTCAGCCGCAACGATCAGCGGCGTGGTGCCACGCGCCATCGCGCCACCGCGTTGTTTGGCAGGACGCATGAACAATTCCATGTTCGGATTGGCGCCGCGTTCGAGCAGCATGCGCACAATGGTGAGACCATCAGTTTCATTCAGCGGGTCGTTCGGGTTGGGACGATTTGTGGTGCGGCGTGAGATGGCAGCCATCAGCGGTGCATTGCCAAACATGTCCCACTGTTGCACATCAGCGCCAGCTTCAATCAATTGCTTGACGATGTCCCAGTGGCTGTTGGTAACAGCAAACAGCAGCGGGGATACGCCATCGGGATCGGGCTTGTTCAGATCGGCCTTGCGGGTGATCAATACTTCGACGCAGGTCTTGCAGTTCTCGCGAATGGCATAGAGCAATGGCGTCAGACCACCGGTGTCCATGCTCTTGGCGCGGCCTTCCTTCGTCAGGTGGCGTTTGTAGTCACGGCCGAGGGACTGCGCATCAATTTCGGCACCCTGTTCGATCAGGTAGTCCACCATTGCAGGATGACGGCGGGCGGCAGCCCACATCAGGGCGGTCTGCTGACCCCATTGTTCGCGGGCGTTGACGGTGGCGCCGGCCTGTACGAGCAGCTTGGCGGCATCGAGATTGCCGGTACGTGCGACCAGCATCAAGGCGGTTTGACCTTCCGGGTTGGACGAATCGGCATTAGCGCCGGCATCCAGCAGCAATTTCAGCATCGCCACATCAGCCACTTCTGCGGCCAGCTGCATCGCGTTGGAGCCGTAGTTGTTGGCGAGCGTCACATCGGCACC
>JAZKEH010000328.1:1587-4806 GCA_040387155.1 Pseudomonadota bacterium
CACCATCTGCGATCAGCGCTTTCACCTTGTCGGCGTCGCCGTCATACACGGCCCACTGCAGTGCAGTACTGCCATCGGGACCGCGCCAGTCAACACCAGCATCCGTCGGTGCTTCGATTGCCAGCGCCGCGGTTGCGGCGAGCATCAATGTGGAGAGCGCAGTGGCCCTGAACAACTTGGTTAATTTCATGCTCACACTTCCGAGAACGGGCCAGGGCTATCAGCGAAGGTATCCACTTGCACACCGGCGCGATCAAGCATCGTGTGCAGTAGCTGCGAGTGTGGTGTGTCCTGCGGATAGTGCAGATGCTGGTTGCCTTTGACGCCGCCGCCCTTGCCGATCAGTACCGATGGCAATGGATCGTTGTTGTGGCGGTCGCTGTTGCTCATGTTGGAACCGAACAGCATGATCGTGTTGTCGAGCACGTTGCCATTGCCGTCCGGCATGGCTTTCAGACGCTCGGCAAATTTCGCCATGCGAGCGGTCTGGTAGTTCTGCACGAGGATCAGCTTCTCGAACTTGTCCGGGTTTTCCTGGTGATGCGACAGCGGATGGAAAGCTTCGTCGACACCGACGTTGGTGAACACGCGCATGCTGGCTTCGCGCACCATGCGCATCGACACGATGCGGGTCTGGTTGGTCTGGAACGCCAGCGCCATCATTTCAAACTGGATGTCGAGCAGTTCGGTGAAGTCATCCGGCGGTCCGATTGGTGAATCGGGCAGGTCGGTCAGTTCACGTGCGCCGGCCTCGAGTTTCTGTATGCGGGTTTCGACTTCACGCACGGAGTCCAGATAGTTGCTGACGAGGATACGGTCAGCCGGGTCAAGCTTCTGGTTCAGACTGTTGGTAGCTTCACGCACATAGTCGAGCAGACTGTTGCTCTGCTGCAGAATGCCGATGCGGTCTTCATAAGTGTCACCCTGACCGAACATTGTGTAGAACACTTTGCGCGGGTTGCCTTCGAGCGGCAGCGGCTGCTGTGGCGTGCGGTAGGAAATGGCGCCGCCAGGTTCACCACACAGTTCCAGCGAGGGCAGCGGCGTGCTCTGGCCAATCTGGCGTGCGGCCAGCTGGTCAGCCGTGATGCCGCGTACACCATTTGGCGCGCGGTCTTTGCTGTCGGGTGCTACGCACGACAACCAGGTTTCTTCGATGATGCCGTGCGGGTTCGTGCTTTCGCCACCCTTGTTGCGCAGGCCGCTGACAACCGTCACGTAATCACGCAATGACTCCAGCGGTTTCAGAATGCGCGAAAATTCGAAATCAGCACCTGTCTGCTTTGGCACCCAATCCTGCATCACCGCACCGTGCGGGAAGTACACATAGGCCAGACGCGGATTCGGCGCGGCTGCAGTTTGTGCCCACGCGGTGCTGGCAGGAATCATGGCATCCAGCAGTGGCAAGGCGATGGACACGCCAGCGCCACGCAGAATGGCTCGTCGGGAAAGGTGCTTTTTGCTGATAAACATGGTGGTCGTCCTATTTATCTATATTGGTAGTTACGTTGATATTGATTGCTGTCTTTTCAAAACGGTATCAGTGGCGACTACAAAGCTGCCTGCTGTTGTGGTTCTTCTTTCGGGGTGGCGGACAAGTAGCTTTCACGCATCTGGAACGCATTACTCATGACAATGTTGTACACAATCGATTCAAAGGTATTACCTTCTTCAGCAGCGGTATCAACAATCTTGCGAGCGGTTGGCATGTCGCGGTAATCCACTTCACGGCCGAGTGCGTAGGTCATCAGGTTTGTCGTCAGTGTCTGCACGAACATGTCGGAGCGCGCCATCAGTGCGGTGACCAGATCTTCCGGGCCGGTAATGGCACCGCCGTCAGGTAATACACCGGAAGAATCGATTGCGCCCAGCGTGTCAGTGTCGAACAAACGGTACTGACCAACAGTGTTGAAGTTCTCCAGTGCCAGACCGAGCGGGTCCATTACACCGTGACAGCCGAAGCAAGTTGGATTCGCGCGATGCTGTTCAAGGCGTTCACGCACCGTCAGTGTTGGTTTGCCCGCAGCGTTCTCTGGCAGCGATTCAACGTTAGGTGGCGGTGGCGACGGCGGCGTGCCAAGTACGCGATCCAGAATCCACGCGCCACGCAGTACTGGCGCAGTACGGTTCGGGTTGGCAGTCAGCATCAGCACGGCGCCCTTGCCGAGCAGGCCAGCGCGTTTCGGGTCTTCCAGTTTCACTTTGCGGAACTGGCTGCCTTTGACGTTCTCGATGCCGTAGTGCATCGCCAGGCGTTCGTTGAGGTAGGTGTAGTCGGCATTCAGCAAAGTGGTAACAGGCTGGTCGCTGCGCAACACGCTGTCGATGAAGAGGTTCAGTTCTTCTTTAAGCATTGGCCGCGGGTCCAGTTGACCGCTGGCAAAACGGAACAGGCCCGCATTCGGACGAATCTCATCCAGCTTCGCGAGATTCAGCCATTGCGCCGCGAAATCGGTGACGAGGGATTTTGAACGTTCATCCGCCAGCATGCGGGCAACCTGCGCCTGCAATACTTTCGGATCGTGCAGCTTGTCTTCATTGGCCAACTGCAGCAGCTCTTCATCGGGCACGCTGCTCCAGATGAAGAACGACAGGCGTGAGGCCAGTTCGAAATCGGTCAGCGCAACTGCCTGCTCCTTCTCTTCCGCGCCGGTTTCCGCACGATAGATGAAGTGCGGGCTGACAAGAACAGCGCTCAACGCATCACGAACGCCGGCTTCGAAATCCTGGCCCTGGCGGCTCTTTTCGTAGAACGCCATCAGCTCACGGGTGTCCTGTTCGGACAGCGGGCGGCGGAAGGCCCGCTCTGCCATGTTGGTGATGATCTGTTGTGCGCACGTGGCCTCTTCGGCACTTTCACGTGGGTAGCAAACAAAGATACGTTTGCGGCTTTCCGAATCGCTCATGCCGGTCACGGTCAGCGGACCGCGTACCTGGATGGCATGCACGGCGTGCACGCGGTCCTGGCCACCTTCCAGCGCCGGGATGCGGGCACGTTCATCGCTTTCTGCCAGCGTGCGTTGCACGAAGGTAACAGTAACGGTGTGCTGGCCAGCGGTAGCATGGAAGCGGATGCCGCGCAGACGTTCATTGATCTGGGCAACGGCATCATCGAGGATCTGGTCGATCCACTTGTGATCCTTTTCACCACCGATAACCGTGCGGTAGAACTCGACACCGTCAAGCAAGGCGACAACAGTATTTTCAAATTCCATGTTG
>JAZKEH010000329.1:0-10573 GCA_040387155.1 Pseudomonadota bacterium
GCCCGCGCCAGCGCAGTCAGGAGCCACTGGTCGCGACTCGCGCCAATAACCTTGACGTGAGTCGCGACCAGTACATGAATCAGGGGAGATAGCGGATCTGGATGCCGACGCTGTCCTTGTCGATCAGCAGGTCGGAGATCACCACCACTTTGTCACCGCTGCTGAAGCCAGCCTTGTCTTTCAGTTCGGCAAAGGCGCGGGCAAGTGTTTCTTCCGGGTCCTTGCTGAACTCGATCTTGAACGGAAAGGTGTAACGGTTCAGCGTCATGATGCGACGCGTTACGCCGATGTTCGTGAAAGCAAAGATCGGCGAACGTTTCGGATGGCAGTTGGTGACATAGTTGGCCATGACGCCATGGCGCGTCACAACAACAATGCCCTTGGCTTCGAGTGACTCCGCCAATTCCACCGCAGTGGCCGCCAGATGTTCCTTGTCGCCGTTCTTGCGCAGGTTCTTCGTGAAGCCGAGCCCGGGATTGGGTTCGGTCGCACGTGAAATCGAATCCATGTACTTGATGCAGCGCAGTGGATGTTTGCCGACTGTAGTTTCACCGGACAGCATGATGGCATCGGCTTCTTCGTAGACGGCGTTGGCAACGTCGGTCACTTCAGCGCGGGTTGGAATCGGATTCTCGATCATCGATTCCAGCAGGTGGGTCGCCACGATTACGCGTTTGCCGTATTCAGCACACAGACGCACGATGCGACGTTGCGTGTTGGGCAGGTCGGCCAGGTCGATTTCGACACCAAGGTCGCCGCGGGCCACCATGATGCCGTCGGCCACTTTGACGATCTCTTCCAGGTTCTTGACGCCTTCCTGGTCTTCAATCTTGGCAATGATTTTTATCTGGTTGAGCTTTTCCGGTTTGTATTCACGGATCAGTTCCTGCAATTGCAGGATGTCCTTGGCCTCGCGAACGAAGGACAGTGCGATGTAGTCGAGCTCGCGATCAAGACCGAACTTGATGTCGGCCACGTCTTTCTCCGTGATGGCCGGCAGGTTGACGCGGATGCCAGGCAGGTTCACGTGTTTCTTGCTGCCGAGCTTGCCGCCGTCCAGCACCTTGCAGCGCAGCAGATTGTTGTTCTTGGCCAGTACTTCGAGATTGATGAGTCCGTTGTCGACAGCGATATGGTCGCCCACTTCCATGTCGTCGATCAGCTCAGCGTAGTTGATGCGGATCGAGGTTTCCTCGACGTTGGCGCTGTCACGCACAGTGATAGAAATTTCGTCGCCGGCTTTCAGGTGCAGGTCACTGTCACGCACACCGGTACGTATTTCCGGGCCCATGGTGTCGAGCAGAATGCCCACCGGAAACTTGGTGGTTTTGTTGAGTTCGACGATGTGATGGATCATCGCATCAGCCCATTCATGGGTGGCGTGGGACATGTTCAGGCGGATGATGTCCATGCCGGCTGCGTGCATCTGGGAGAGCATGTCGTAGGTATTGGTGGCAGGGCCGAGCGTACAGATGATCTTGGTTTTGCGCATGAAGAACAGGTCCTTGCTTGAGTGGCCGGAGGATAGCAAATTCCCTCCGCCAGCGTCTCGAACCATTTGGAGAAATGCGGCGGGTTCCGTGGTTATAATTGCCGCCCGCGGGACCAGGACCCGCACCTCGGTCCATCATCATTTTTCCATTTTTCAAACATTACTTAACAAAGTACTTATAGGAAGCCTCCATGAAAGCACCTGTCAGGGTCACCGTTACCGGCGCCGCCGGCCAGATCAGTTACTCCCTGTTGTTCCGCATTGCCGCCGGCGACATGCTCGGCAAGGATCAGCCGGTTATCCTGCAATTGCTGGAAATCACACCCGCACTCGAAGCCCTGAAGGGTGTGTCGATGGAAATCGATGACTGCGCGTTCCCGCTGGTGCGCGGCATTGTCCAGACTGATGATCCGGCTGTTGCGTTCAAGGATGCCGATTACTGCTTGCTGGTCGGTGCCCGTCCGCGCGGTCCTGGCATGGAACGCAAGGATCTGCTGGAAGCCAATGCCCGCATCTTCTCGGTGCAAGGCAAGGCGATCAATGATCACGCCTCCCGCAACGTGAAGGTCATCGTGGTTGGCAACCCGGCCAACACCAATGCCCTGATTGCGCAGCGCAATGCACCTAATCTGAAGCCTGGCCAGTTCACCGCCATGACCCGTCTTGACCATAACCGCGCCATGGCCCAACTGGCGCAGAAAACCGGCAAGCACACGACTGATGTGGACAGCATGATCATCTGGGGTAACCACAGCGCCACCCAGTATCCTGATATCCACCACTGCAAAGTTGCCGGCACTGCTGCCACTTCACTGGTTGATCAAGACTGGATGACAAAGGATTTCATTCCTACCGTTCAGCAGCGTGGCGCGGCCATTATCAAGGCGCGCGGTCTTTCCAGCGCAGCGTCTGCAGCCAACGCCGCCATCGAACACATGCGCGACTGGGCACTGGGTACCAATGGCAAGATCGTCAGCATGGCAATTCCGAGTGACGGCAGCTATGGCATCGCCAAAGGTCTGATGTATTCGTTCCCGGTCACCTGTGCCAATGGCGAATACACGATCGTGCAGGGACTGCCGGTCAGCGATTTCAGCCGTGATCTGATGCAGAAAACAGAGAAGGAACTCAGTGAAGAACGCGACGCAGTCAACCACTTGCTGCCCTGATCAATGCGTTTTGAGCTGATCACCCAAAACGGCCGCGCCCGACGCGGCCGTTTGCATTTTGACCGCGGCGTCGTCGAAACACCGGCCTTCATGCCGGTGGGTACCTATGGCACGGTAAAGGCGATGACGCCGACGCAAGTGAAGGAAACCGGCGCCCACATCTTGCTAGGTAATACCTTTCATCTGATGCTGCGACCGGGCACGGCCGTCATCAAGGCACATGGCGATCTGCATGACTTCATGGGCTGGGACAAGCCGATCCTTACCGACTCCGGTGGCTTCCAGGTGTTCAGTCTGGGTGACATGCGCAAGATCACGGAGCAGGGCGTCGAATTCCGTTCACCGGTTGATGGCGACAAGGTTTTCCTGAGTCCGGAAATTTCAATGCAGGTGCAGCGCGATCTCGGCTCTGACATTGTCATGGTGTTTGATGAATGCACGCCGTATCCGGCTACACCGGATGAGGCCCGCAAGTCGATGGAACTGTCGATGCGCTGGGCGCAACGCTGCAAGACGGCTCACGGGGACAATCCATCGGCGCTGTTCGGTATTGTGCAAGGAGGCATGTATACAGAACTGAGAAGAGAATCCCTGCAGCAGCTGAAACAGATTGGTTTCGATGGCTACGCGTTGGGTGGCTTGTCAGTCGGCGAACCCAAGGAGGAAATGTTACACGTCCTTGACGAGATCGCTCATGAGCTGCCGGAAGACAGACCCCGCTATGTCATGGGAGTAGGAACGCCCATGGATCTGGTAGAGGCCGTCAGTCGTGGTGTCGACATGTTCGATTGTGTGATGCCCACCCGCAATGCCCGCAATGGCTATATCTTCACATCGGCCGGCGTGCTGAAACTGCGCAACAGTCGCTACAAGACCGATATTGGCCCCCTCGATGAAAAATGCAGTTGTCACACTTGCAAAACGTTCAGTCGGGCCTATCTACATCACCTGGACAAGTGTGGAGAAATGCTGGGGGCGCAACTGTGCACCTTGCACAATTTGCACTATTACCAGCAGCTGATGAGTGATTTGCGCCTGAATATTGAACAAGGTACATTGCCGGCCTTCATAATAGCCTTCCGTCGCGAGCAAATGATGCTGGCGCAGGAGGCTGAAAAAATAGCTGAAAAAGTAGCTGAACAAAAAGCCGAAAAAACAGCCGATCAAACAATCATATAACCGTCCTTCCGCCATAAAAATTCGCATCTGGAAATCTCCAGATGCGGCAAGAAACTGAAAGGTGCCCCATGAGCTTTTTTATCAACTCCGCGCTTGCCCAGACTGCAACGGATGCCGCTGCTGCGTCAGCCCCATCGCCGTACATCAACCTGGTGTTCCTTGGCGGCTTCGTCATCATTTTCTATTTCCTGATCTGGCGTCCGCAGTCCAAGCGCGCCAATGAGCACAAATCGTTGCTGTCCAACCTCAGCAAGGGCGATGAAGTGATGACGAACAGCGGCATCCTTGGTCGCATCACGAAAGTGGACGATCTCTATGTCGGTCTGCAGGTATCAGACAACCTCGAACTGAAGATGCAAAAAGCGTCAGTTGCGGCTGTGCTGCCGAAAGGCACCATCAAATCAATCTAGTCGGGCAGTCGCTCCCATGAACAAGTTTCCTCTCTGGAAGAACCTGATGGTGCTGATAATTGTCGCCCTGTCAGCGATCTATGCAGCTCCCAACTTCTACGCACCTGATCCCGCCGTCCAGATTTCGCACGATGACGGCGTGATGGACCAGGCAGCGCTGGATCGTGCCACCGCTGCTCTCGACAAGGACAGCATTGGCTGGTTTGCAGCTGAAGTTGAATCGAATGGCGTCGCCCTCATTCGTTTGCAGGAACAAAACGATCAGCGTCGCGCGCAGCAGGTGATCAACCTGACGCTGCCGAAGGATTACATCGTTGCTCTCAATCTGGCGCCAACCACACCAGCATGGCTGGAGCGCCTCGGTGCCAAGCCGATGCCGTTGGGACTTGATTTGCAGGGTGGTGTGCACTTTCTGATGGAAGTCGACATGGAGTCGGCCGTCAGCAAGCAGATAACGGATACGATCACCTCGATGCGCAACCAGCTGCGTGAAGAACGTATTCGCTATCGCCCGCCGATCGATCCCGATTCGCAAAACCGTATCAATATCAATTTCACGGATGCCGACTCGCGCAGCGCTGCCAGCACGCTGTTGCGAACATCCTTCCCCGAGCTGCTGTTCAGTACTGACGAGAACGGCGAAATTTTTGAACTGCAAGCCGCCATGCCACCCACGGCCGTGCAAACGCTGCAGAGTTATGCGGTGCAGCAGAACCTGACAACGCTGCGATCCCGCGTTAACGAACTCGGTGTGAAAGAGCCGAAAATCCAGCAGATGGGCCCCGATCGCATCATCATCGAATTGCCTGGTATCCAGGACACCACCCGCGCCAAGGATCTGATCAGCGCAGTAGCCACGCTGGAGTTTCACCTGGTGGCTGATGCAGGCGCGGCCGCTACTTCAACGCTGGAATATGACTACAACGGCACGCCAGTCAGGTTGAACGAAGACATCATCGTCGAAGGTGCCAGTGTCACCAGTGCGCAGCCGTCCATCGATCCCCAATCCAGCCTGCCGCAGGTCAATATTTCGCTGGATGCAGACGGCGCCCGCCAACTGAATGAAGTGACTCGTGTCAGCGTTGGCAAGAGCATGGCAATCGTGTTGAAAGAAACCAAGACCCGCAGTGTTACGGTGGCAGCGGCGAATGGTGAGCTGGTAACGACGTCAGAACCAGTAGTGGAAGAACGGTTGATCAGTGTGGCAACCATCCAGTCCGCGTTGGGCCGTGAGTTCCGCATCACCGGGCTCGACAGTGCGGAAGCCAATGACCTCGCCCTGATGATCCGCTCCGGCGCGCTGGCAGCACCAATGTTCACGGTTGAAGAGAGCACGGTCGGTCCGAGTCTCGGCCAGGAAAACATCAACAACGGTTTGAAGTCGGTACTGGTAGGTCTGGGAGCGATGGTGGTGCTGATGCTGGGCCTTTACCGGGTCTGCGGTATCGCGGCCAACCTTGCGCTGTTTTGCAACCTGCTGTTCATGATGGCGATCATGTCGATTCTGCCAGCAACGTTGACGATGCCGGGTATCGCCGGTGTGGTGTTGACACTGGGCATGGCGGTGGATGCCAACGTACTGATCTACGCCCGCATCAGGGATGAACTGCAGGCTGGCATGAGTGTGCCGCGTGCGATCGATGCCGGTTTCGATCGCGCCTTTATCACGATTCTTGACTCCAACCTGACGACGCTGATTGTCGCGATCATCCTGTATTCAGTTGGTACCGGTCCGGTCAAAGGCTTTGCGATCACGATGGGTATCGGCATCCTGACATCGATGTTCTCGTCGGTGACGGTCACGCGTGCGCTGATCAACCTCATGTACGGCGGCAACAACGTCAAATCCATTTCCATCGGGTTGAAAATGCCCGCCACCAAGACGGCCTAGTCCGGCTATCCCGAGTTGACTGCTTATGTTTGAAGGCAAAACCATTCCCTTCATGCGCTACCGCAATCCGGCGGCGATTTTTTCCGGCGTTCTACTGCTTGTCTGCTTTGTGTCGTTCTTTGTGAACGGCCTCAAGTACGGGCTGGACTTCACTGGCGGCACCCAGATGGCGGTGCACTATGAAGCGCCGCCAGTGCTGGAAGAAGTTCGTCAGTCGCTGGTGGACGCCGGCTTCGTCAACAACGAAGTGGTGTTCTATGGCACTGACCAGGACGTACTGATCCGTGTGCAGGCTGAGGCAGGCACTGAAACCAGTGAAGAAACATCGAGCGAAACGGCAGTGAAGGTAATGCAGGTGCTGCAGGCCACTCACGGCGACGATGTAAACCTCGAAAGCAGCAGTTTCGTCAGCTCACAGGTGGGCGACGAGATGAAAGAGCAGGGCATTCTCGGCATGCTGGTGTCGCTGATCATGGTCATGATCTACATCGCCATGCGTTTCCAGTTCAAGTTTTCGGTCGGCGCGGTCGCGTCGTTGGCGCACGATTCCATCATCACGATGGGATTCTTTTCGATTACCCAGATGGATTTCGATTTGACGGTAATGGCGGCGGTACTGGCGATGATCGGTTACTCGCTGAATGACACCATCGTGGTGGCTGACAGGATTCGAGAGAATTTCCGGTTGTTACGCGGATCGGAACCAGAGGAAATCATCGACATCTCCGTTACGCAGACACTGATACGCACGTTGATCACGTCGTTTACAACACTGTTGGTGTTGCTGGCCTTGTTCTTCTTTGGCGGCCAGGCCGTCTACGGCTTCTCGGTTGCACTGATTGTCGGTGTGGTTATCGGCACCTACTCGTCGATCTATGTGGCGGCAACGACGCTGGTGTATATGAACATCAGCAAGCAGGACATGATGCCGCCAGTCAAACGCCAGGAAGAACTCGACGCCGTGCCTTGAGCGATCACCCGCTCAAGGCTTTCCAGTTCTGTTCACGCTTTGCCTGACGCCAGTTGCAACAGGCTCTTGAAGCATTTCGGGTTGCCGAATACCAGACTGTCGCTGTGCAGACATTCCGGGTTGCCTTGCAGATCGCTCACCAGTCCACCGGCTTCCTGCACCAGCAGAATGCCGGCTGCGCTGTCCCAGGGTTTCACGCCCGACGTCCAGCCTGCATCCAGACGGCCAGCGGCGACATAAGCCAGATCAAGCGCCGTTGAGCCAGTCAAACGCAAGCCACCTGCCACATCCTTCAGCTTGCCCTGCAAATCCATCATCTGCTCGTAGTTGCGCAAGCCCGCGCAACTGAGACTGATGGTGGCGCCATCGAGATTGGTACGGTTCCGCACGCGAATACGGTTGCCGTTGAGCTGGGCGCCGCTGCCCTTGCTGGCTGTGTATTCTTCTCCAAGGATCGGATCGACGATGATCGCGTGCTGTAACTTGTCGCGCTGCACGCAGGCGATCGAGATACAGAAGTGGGGGATGCCCATGACGAAGTTGCGGGTGCCATCGATCGGATCAATGATCCAGACGGTGTCCTTGTCGGCGCCTTGCTGGATGCCGCTCTCTTCACACATGAAGCTGTGGTCGGGATAGGTTTTGCGTAGACTGCTGATCAGCATGTCTTCGACTTGTTTGTCGACGTCGGTAACGTAATCGTTCTTGCCTTTCTGGCTGACCTTGACCCGATCAGGACGCGCATGCGCCTGGACCAGTACGGTGGCGGCATCGCGTGCAGCACGTAAAGCAATATTGACGATGGGATGCACAGTGGCTCCTTGGGATGCACTCGAAGGCGATCGGATCAGTTTGAAGAAGAACTTTCGCGGCACGGGTAGAAGGTGGCGAAGCGGCCGGCATGATAGCAAATGCCTTCCGGCCTGTTTACCATCATCGCTGTTTAACTGCTGTTTTCTCCCTGATGAATCTTTCCAATATCCGCATAGTGCTGGTCGAGACTTCGCATCCCGGCAATATCGGCGCGGCTGCGCGCGCCATGATGAACATGGGCCTGACAAACCTGGTCCTGGTGAAGCCATCACGCTGGCCAGCCCCGGAAGCCATCAGCATGGCGGTATCGGCTGTGTCCGTGCTGGATAACGCTGTCGTGGTCGACACTCTCGAAGAAGCCGTGGCCGATTGTCATGTCGTCATAGGGACCAGTGCCCGTTTGCGGACGATGCCGATTCCGTTGCTGAGTCCGGAAGTTTGTGCCGACAAAGTGGTGTCGCTGCCCGCCGCACAGCAGGTGGCTCTGGTCTTTGGCCGCGAAATAAGCGGCCTGACCAACGAGGAACTGCACCGGTGTCATTACCACGTGCACATCCCGGTAAACCCCGAATACACGTCGTTGAACCTGGCGGCGGCTGTCATGGTGCTGGCATATGAAGTGCGCAAGACCGCGCTGGCAAAGGCGACAGCTGTAGGCGAGATTGCTCCAAGTCAGCGTGAAACCCCGGTAGGGGATGGTGAGGAGTGGGACCAAGAGCCCGCCACCGCCCGCGAGTTAGAACTTTACTTAGAACATCTTGAAAAGGTGTTGATTCGCTTGGACTTTCACAAGCCCCAATACAAGCGTCCGCTGATGCGGCGCCTGCGTAGGCTCTATCAAAGGCAGCAGCTCGACAAGATGGAAGTCAACATTTTGCGCGGCATGCTCACGGCCATTGAACAGGCGGTTACCAAGGGCAAATTTCCGGTGGACCTACCCGAAGATCTGCCTAATTCGTAATACCTGAGTAATTTCCTAAAGTAAATACTTGAGCTAATCAGTAGGAATTGGCAAAATGGCGTCCTGTCTATTTGGAGGTGCAACCTCATGCGACTGACTACCAAGGGCCGTTACGCCGTAACTGCGATGCTGGATCTGAGCATTCATTCCTCGCAGGGACCGGTGAACCTGACCGAGATTTCCCAGCGGCAGGCCATTTCGCTGTCCTATCTAGAGCAACTGTTTGCCAAGCTGCGTCAACGTCAGCTGGTCAGCAGTGTGCGTGGTCCTGGCGGCGGTTACCGGTTGGCGCGGCCGGAGAAGGAAATCCATGTGGCGGAGATCATCGATGCCGTCAGCGAGTCGCTTGATACGACGCGCTGCCAGGGCAAGGGTGATTGCCAGCAGGGTGAAACCTGCCTGACTCATCACTTGTGGCAAGACCTGAGTGACCAGATCCACAACTTCCTCAGCAATATTTCGCTGGCCGATCTCGTCTCCAAACGCGAGGTGGAACTGATTGCCCGCAATCAGCAGGAACGGTTGCAGCAGCAGGAGCAGGAAAAGCAGGACAGCCGTCGTCGCAATGCCAACAACATTGCTGTGTCGACGTTGTAATCGAATTAGTAATTGAATCTGTAATTAGAGTTTGAAGAGAGCAGCAATGTTACCGATCTATCTGGATTACTCCGCTACCACACCAGTCGACCCGCGCGTCGTCAAGGTGATGGTTGATTGTCTGACACTCGAAGGCAACTTCGGCAATCCGGCGTCACGTTCGCACGTGTTCGGCTGGAAGGCTGAAGAAGCGGTCGAACAGGCACGTCAGCATGTGGCTGACCTCGTAAAGTGCGACCCGCGTGAAATCGTGTGGACGTCGGGTGCTACTGAATCCGACAACCTGGCCATCAAGGGAGTTGCCCATTTTTACCAGACGCGTGGCAAGCACATCATCACATCGAAAATTGAACACAAGGCGGTATTGGACAGTTGCCGTCAGCTGGAGCGTGAAGGCTTCACGGTGACCTATCTGGAGCCGGACAAGCAGGGCTTGATCCAGCCGGAAGCAGTGGCTGCCGCAATCCAGCCCGACACGATCCTGGTCAGCCTGATGCACGTCAACAATGAAATTGGTGTCATCAACGACATCAAGGCCATTGGCGCACTCTGTCGCGACAAGAAAGTATTGTTCCATGTAGATGCAGCACAGAGCACGGGCAAGGTGGATATTGATGTTGAAGACATGAATGTTGACCTGATGTCGTTCTCGGCCCACAAGACCTACGGTCCCAAGGGCATTGGGGCCTTGTTTGTGCGTCGCAAGCCGCGCGTGCGTCTGGAAGCGCAGATGCATGGGGGTGGCCACGAACGCGGTTTCCGCTCTGGCACCCTGGCGACGCATCAGATCGCCGGCATGGGCGAAGCGTTCCGCATCGCCAAATTGGAAATGCACGACGAAGCCGTGCGTTTGAAGACGCTGCGTGATCGTTTGCTGGCAGGCGTCAAGGATCTGGAAGAGGTGTATGTGAATGGCGATCTTGACCACCGCATCGCCGGCAACCTCAATGTCAGTTTCAATTTTGTCGAAGGTGAATCGTTGATCATGGCGTTGAAGGACCTGGCAGTGAGCTCTGGCTCGGCCTGTACCTCTGCCAGTCTCGAACCTTCCTACGTATTGCGCGCGCTCGGTCTCAACGATGAGCTTGCAC
>JAZKEH010000330.1:0-7942 GCA_040387155.1 Pseudomonadota bacterium
GCTCGCCGGCGAATTCACCGGGATTGGCGTGGCGCTGGATGACCAGGCCGGCAATCGGCGCAGTGATGGTGTACGACTGCAGACTGGTGTTGGCTTCGATAACGGCCAGTTTGTCGCCGACATTCACACGCTGGCCGAGATCGGCACTGATGCTGCGAATAAGGCCGGGATAACGCGCAGTGACATGGCTGATGCCCTGCGGGTCCGGCGTGGTCTTGCCGTACAGCAAGATGCTTTGATGCAACACGCCGGGACCGGCCCTTTCGGTACCGATGTTGGTTTCCTGCGCCAGTGTCGATGTCAGTTCCACCCGTCCTTCGTATGACTCGTACTGCCAGCTGTGATTGCTGCCTTGATAGCTGGCCGTAACAGTCACATCAAATGAATGGGGCTCTTCCACTACGCCGTTGCCCAGCAAGTAGTCGCCAACAGGCGCGAAGACGAAGTTGTTCTGTTCACCCCCAAGCCGGGCAAGTCGCACGGTGAGCTGCCACTGGCCGGCAGCCAGTTGCTGGTCGCCCTGATAGGCCCAGGCGTGGAATTCCGGCGGCACGCCGTCTTCAAATATGGCAAGTTCAACGGCGAAGTCGCCATCGCTCAAGAGGCGACCGTTATGCGGGCCACGTGGAAAAGTTGCAGCGGCAGCTTCTGCTGCCTGCGCAACCGTTGTCAGA
This sequence comes from Pseudomonadota bacterium, assembly GCA_040387155.1. Classification (GTDB taxonomy): domain Bacteria; phylum Pseudomonadota; class Gammaproteobacteria; order Pseudomonadales; family Pseudohongiellaceae; genus CAILUG01. Next base: position 675 of record JAZKEH010000330.1, read on the forward strand.
CCAGCATCTCCACACAGAGCGACTGTCAGCAACAATACAAAACGGCTATTGATGAGAGTTTTCATGGGTTGTTCTCCTGTGTCGCGGCGTTCCCTGTCTCAGTATCAAGGGCACCACCACTCAAACGTTCAATTTCGACACGCAGCAGATGGGCTGACGTCGCGGCGGCTATCATCGCGCGCTGTGCATCCAGCACTTCGGCCTGTGCACTCACGAGTTCAACATAGCTGTAGCGCCCACCCAGATAGGCAGAGCGTGTTTGCTCCAGTGCGGTGTTCAGTTGCGGCAACACGTCGGCGCGCAAGGTGTTTACTTCGAGAATGGCCTGCTGCAGTTGCAGATGCAGTCCCTGCAGTTGTGCGCGCATGTTGTTCAGTGCAATGGCGCGTTTGCTGGCGACTTCGCTGTAGTTCGCACGCGCAGTAGCAATAGCACCGGTCGCCCGCTCACGACTGCCAAGCGGCATGCTGAAGCCGACAACAAAACCGGTATCGCCAATATCACTCAAATGACGGACACCCGCTGTCCATTGCGCAGTACCACGTTGATCGCTGATGGCTTCGCGTACCTGCGCATCAAGCAGACGTTCTTCGCTGGCAAACAGCAGGATGTCGGGGTTCGCCTCGACATCCATCAGCAGACCGGCCAGATCGCCAGCGTCACCCGCCTCAAGCAGACCGGCACTGACAGCAGCAAAGTCGACAGACTGGCTTGCCCACATACTGGCCAGACTGATACGCGCTGCCTGCAGTGTTGCGACCGCATGCGACTCTTCCAGTTGCGCGCGTGCCAGCGCAGCACGCGCTCGCACCTGTTCCGCCTGCGGTGTCTGACCCGCCGCGACCAGGGGCTGCAACAGGTCGACTGTTTGCTGCGCCAGTGCCGTATTGCGCTGTTGGGCAGCAAGACTTTCCTGGGCAGCGGCGGTGTCGATAAAACGCCTGGTCACTTCCGCAAGCACATCCAGCTCGGTGACTTGTTGTTCGGCGCGTAGCATATCCACGCGTTGCGTCGCGATGCCTACGCGTGCCTGCCGTTGTTCGCCGAGTTCGATGACCTTCGACAGTGACAGCGTGACCTCTGCTGCATCCGCCACATTCAGCGCGCCGCTGCCCAGCACATTCTCGATGCCGGCATTGAGTTGCAACGGCGGCCTCAACTCTGCCGTCGTGCGTTGACCTGCAATGGCAGCAGCGCGACTTGGGTAGACGGCGAGACCAGGATTGGCTTGCAACGTGGCTTCGATAGCCTCCCGCAACGTGAGCGTGGCGTCGGCACTGTCAGCGGCCAACGCTGCTCTGGCGAAGACCCAGCAACCCACGAGTGCCGCAACACCCGCGCGTCTGAGACGGTAATTCATGACTGACTCCAATAAGCATGACAGCCGCGTGCACTAACGCAGCACGGCAAACAGAAACGCGCTGACCACTGACTGAAATGTCAGCCAGATGTCAGGCGAACCGCAAAGGGCTCAGGCTTGGAGTACAGGAGGCGCGCGCAAGGGCGGCAACAGGACGGTGGTGTAGTGGTGCAGCCCATCGTCGTTGTCGACGACATAGTGGCGTTGAACCGGTGGCAGCAATTCAACCAGCAACAGGCTGGTCAGCAGTACGAAATGAGTGTCGACATCTGGCAGCTTGTAGAGCAGACCTTCCGGCATCAACTCGTTTTCAACATCGTTATGCAGCTCGTCGGCGTCGTGATGGGTTTCGACCAGTGCGTGACTCAGCTCTGCCGTCGCGCCGTGCGCGGCGTCAGCTTCGTGATGCGAATGACCCTTGAAATTTTCGAAGTGCACCAGCTGTGCCGGTTCCTGCCCATCGAGACAACGGTGGCTGTGGATGTGGCCGATGCCGCTCAATACCATAAGCAGCATGGCAGCATGCAGCAGGTGGCGGATGTATTTCTTCGGCAGCAACATCGGAATAATCGAAAAACACAGGGGTTTGTGAAAGGGAAGTATGGCCAAGCCTGTCTTGCAGGGCAATGCCTTTGTACTGGCTGTGCGTACAAGGTTTTAAGCGACATCGGCGCGCTTTCGCTGATTTTCATGCTATTTTGGCCACGCTTTGAATGCGCTGGCTTGTTGGCCGATCACTCAGCCTTCCATGTCAGCACTTTCGGCAAATGTCACATCATCATAAATTTCAGGGGGAAATTATGCGTTTGAACATGAACAAGCTCGCCGCAGCAGTGTTGTTGCTTTCCGGAGCTACCGGTGCCCACGCCCAGATCTTCAAGGTCACGTTGTCGGGTGCCAACGAAAATCCACCGGTCACTACCAACGGCTCAGGCTCTGCCATCGTCGCATTCAACACGACTACGCACGAACTGCGCGTGAGTGCGAGGTTCCTGGGTCTCACCGGCAACACCACGGCCTCGCATATCCACTGCTGCGTTGCACCAACAGCCAATGGCGGCGTTGCCACTACTACGCCTACGTTTGTCGGCTTTCCGATTGGCGTTACGGCAGGTAGCTGGGACAACACCTACAACATGACTGCGGCAGGCACATGGAATGCTGCCTTTGTCACTGCCAACGGCGGTACCACTGCAGGTGCTGAGGCGGCGTTGCTGGCCGGCGCTCTTTCCGGCCAGTCCTATCTGAACATTCACTCCTCCTTTGCAGCGGGCGGTGAAATCCGCGGCACTCTGCTGAGGCACTCCTTCGTGTCGGCTACCCCTGCCCGCAGTGCCGGTCTCGGCGCGGCACTCGATGCTCTCGGCGCTGGTACCGGCGCGTTGTCTGATCGTCTGGTAGGTCTGGCCATGCTGGATACTGCCGGCCAGCGCTCCGCACTGGACCTGCTGCTGCCTGCATCCTCCGCTGCGGTGCAAACGGTGACATCCAATACGCTGTTCACCGAGTTCGACCAGATTGGCTCACGCATGGAAGGCCTGCGCATCAGCGACAGCGCGCCAACCAGCGGCGGCTTCTGGATCAAGGCGATTGGCATCGACAGTCAGCAGGATGCCGAACAGGGCTTTGCCGGTTTTGACGACAACGCCTGGGATGGCGCTATCGGCTACGACCGTGTGCTGGGTACCGACTTCGTCGTCGGCGTGTCAGTAGGACTGGCTGAGCACTCGTTGGGTTTCAGTGATCAACTGGCTGGTTCCAGTACTGACATTGAAACGACCCAGGCCACCCTCTATGCCACCAAGACGCTGGGCAATGCTTATATCGACGGCATGGTGTCCATCGGTCAGCACGACACTGACTTTGTCCGCAATGCCGGCGCTGCTGGTATGGCAAAGGGCACAGCCGACAGTGATCAGCTGGGCGCGCGCGTGGCTGCAGGGTTGAACATGGAGATCGCTGCCGGCATGACGCTGACCCCGCAGGTAAAACTTGATTGGGTCAGCCTCGACCTGGACGGCTACCGCGAGTTCGGCGGCAGCGGTCTGGCGCTCAACGTCGATTCACAGTCACTGGACCGTCTGCGTTCCAGCCTCGGCGCCCAGCTGGATTGGGGCACTGGCACCGGCGTCATGCCCTTCGTGCGCGGCTTCTGGAACTATGACTGGAAGGATGACAGTGTCGTGCAGACGGCTGCATTCGCCGCCGGTGGTGCCAGCTTCACTGACGTGGGTCCTGATACAGACAGCAGCAGCTATTCAGTCGGCGCCGGTATCAATTTCCGCGGTGGCAATGGTTTCTCGGCGGCGATTGCCTATGACTTTTTGGCCAACGACAGCTTCGAATCCAACATGCTGCACGCCAAGCTGCTCTGGACTTTCTGAGTTGGGTTGCGGGGACACGCCATCGCGCGTCCCCGCATTGCAAACCACCGCAGCAAAACGAACGCAAAAAAAAGGAAAATTTCCCCCCTATATAGGGGATTCGTTCCGCCGCTTTTATCCTTTAAGCTCCTGAACAGTATTCACCACCCTGTTCAGGAGTGTTCCTTTGAAGCCACGCAATATCCTTCGCACCCTCGCCCTTTCCCTTCTGCTTGGCAGCGCGCCAGCGATCGTACAGGCGCAACCTGGTACCGCCATCGCCGAAACCACCGTCAGCGCCGATATCGTTACCTTGTTTTCGCGCGCAGGACAGTTCTATCCCAACGTCTTCGTGGGTGGCACCGGCTGGTTTTCGTATAGCGGCTACACGTACAAATATTTCCCGGCAGCTGGCATCTATGCCGGGGTGAAAGACGGTCAGGTGTATTTGATGGGTGGTGCTTACGGCAACACACCATCGGCCAAGGGCTCTGTCACCGCGCTGTCCAATGCAATCCAGAACGCGATCACCATCGCCGCCAATGCCAACAACGGCGGCTCCACCGGTGGTGGCACCACGGTAACGTCTGACTTCGGTAACATTGCACTGGTCAAGACTTCGTATGACCTGCCACGCTACTTCGATGAATTGACGCTGGAATACGGCAGCACTGGCGTCACCGCAACACTCAAGATGGAACGCGTAGGCACCGAAACCACTGCAGGTGTCAGCACCGAACACATGAAGGTAACGGTATCGTCAGGCTCGGGTTCCATCGTCAGCGACTTGTGGGTTAACTCGGCTGGCACCGTGCTGAGATACAACGCGGGCGGTTTTGAGTATCCGGCTGCACAGGCACAATTTCTTGGACCCAGCGTACTCAGCGCCATGCTGATTTCGCTGGCCGCCGCCGACAATGCCCAGGTGAAAGCCATCATCGCGGAAACACTGAAAAGCCCTAGCCTGTCAAAAAGCGTAGCAACACGTACCTTCAGCGGCGTGTCGGCTGAAACACTGGTGCTGTCCATTGTCTCTGGCGCCTTCAAGTACCAGGCTGAATTGTCGGACTTCGGCGATTTCTCCTTCATGACCAGCTACCGCGCAGAAATCGGCTCGCTGGTTTCCAGCTTCAAAGTGACCAGCATGAAACTGCGTTGATCGCTGAAAACCCCTCAATAAAAAATGCCGCCCATCAGGCGGCATTTTTTTGTCTGCGGTTTGCCGGATTACTTTCTATTTTTCTTCCTGCGCATTCTGGTTCGACGTACCGGCAAACAGGCGACGACCATCGCTCAATGTCACCGCACGGATGTTGCCGGTAGCGCTGCCATTGCGCGCCTGCCAGCCTTCCACTTTCAGTTCAGTGCCCGCCGGCAGGTCTTCCTTGCGCCAGCCGCGACGGATCAGCCCGTTGGCAGCACTGGTTTCCAGCGCCCAGTTGGTCACCTTGCCATCGTCGCCGGTCACATCGAGATAGATCCAGCCATGCGGATTTGACCACTTCATCTCAGTGACCTTGCCCGCCAGCGAGATCGGCTTTTCGTTGTCGTACTCGGCAGAAAAAGAGTGATGGGCAAGTGCACCGGTTGCCAGCGGCAACAGCATGGCAGTGCCTGCAAGCAACTTTGTCATCGTGTGGTTGAAGAGTTTCATCATGTCAGCCCTCATTTGAATCAATTGGTGCCGGCAGCCTGCGCTGCGCGGTATTCATCGCGTACATCTTTCAGGTGCTGCAGATCGTTGTTGTCTTCCAGACAGGCCACTTCCAGCAGCTCGTCGTCCATGCGGTTCAATGGCAACTCGATGGTCCATGGCTGGGTATAGGGAATGGGGTCGCTGACGGTGGCGCGATAGGTGACTTGCGTCGCACTGACCGGCGTGAAAGTTTCGACAATGGTCTGCATGTGACTCATCACATCACCCACTTCATTGTGCCAGCCTTTGCCATTGAAATTTTTCGTCTCTACCACCAGCGTATCGCCTTCCCAGCGACCGATGGAATCGCCCTGCCACAGACGTACTGCATCCGGCAGATGCTCACTGCGATTCAACGCAATCTGTCGCCAGGACATACGCTCATGCAGGAAGACGATGAAGTCATCGGTCTGGATGATGTGGAACGGTGATGGCACATAGAGTGATCGGGGGATGCCTGCGACAAAACAATGCGCGGTCGGATCGTCATAGCCACGATGCGGTTGCTCACGGGCCACGCGTTCGGCGCGCGCCCATTGCTGGTACGGCAGGATGCCGGTGGTCGGCACCTTGACGACGCCGCGGGCATCGGGAGTCAGAAAGCCGCCCTGGGTGTCTTCAAGTCCGTAGTTGGCACCACCGGCATCCGAAGAAAAATAGCCGCTCAAATCAGGCTTGCCATTGGCCAGGCGCACGATGTCGGCACCTACTGCAGGCAACGGCAACTCGGTAGCAGCAGTCGGATTGAACGGCACGTTGTCCGCAGGAATCGGCGCCGGATACCAGGAACGCTCATCGCGTTCAAAGTCACCGCTGAGCTCTTCCTTCTCGGCCTGGCACTGGTTTTCCAGCACGCGTGGTTTGTCGGTCTGGCGTTGCAACTCCGCCTTGATGGTCCACGGCTTGCTGAAGGTTGCGGGATCTTCCAGCGTCACTTCATAGCTGATCGTGTCGGCGTCGATCAGCTGATAGCGTTCAGTCAGTTGCAGCATGGCGCTGTGGAAATTGCCAGCCGCATCTAGCCAGCTGCGGTCATTGAAATCCTTCACGGTGACAACCAGCACATCGCCTTCCCACTGGCCGCGCGAATGTCCCATCCACGATTCAATGCCTTCGTACAGCGACGACTCGCCATTGGTGTAGATAAGGCGGAACACCTGCTGCCATTCAAACGTCATCGCCACTTCGGTGTCGGTCTGGAAAATCTGGAAGGGTGAATCCAGCAGCATCGCGCGCGGCATACCGGGCAGCCAGCAGCGGTTCAGTGGATCCAGCGCGGCGCGATCAGTGAAATTGGCCTGCTTCTGCAGCAGTGCAGCAGGCAGGTAGGGAATGGCGCCGTCAGTGACGATGCCAAGACTGGCCGGCATGTCGTGGCGGGCGGGATGGGCTTCAAGGTCATGACCGACGCGGCCATTGACCTGCCAGATGCCTTGCAGATCAGGTTTGCCGGACGCGGTGCGTGGCAATTCCTGCGCCTGCGCCGTCAACGCGAGTGCAGCACACGCGGTCAAAAGACCGCTAAAAATCAGACTTCGTAGCATGGTTCCCCCTCAGAAACTCCGGTTGAGGATATAGACCGGGTCAAGGGGGGGCAACCGTGCAGGGGTAAATGAAAAATGTTTCCATTTTTACAGCTCGGCAGGAGCAGGCACTCCCGCCGAACCGCCTGGTGTTACTTCCTCGTCAGATGCGCTTCCTGCTCAACGCCTTCTTCCTTCATCTTGACGTACAGCTCAGTGCCATCCTTCTTGAGACGCAGCAAGCCGTCCGGATGTGACAAGCCACAGGGGCCATTGGCATCGGTAACTGCCACTGTTGTGAATACGCCCGTCGTCGGCTCGTACTG
>JAZKEH010000330.1:7952-8212 GCA_040387155.1 Pseudomonadota bacterium
GTCCGCCGGCCTTCGGGCACTCTGGATCATCGTCAACAGGGCCTTGCATCAAAGAATAAGTACCATCGGACTTTATCGTAAGAGTAGTAGTAGGCTCGAAATCGGGCGAAAAAGTGCCGACGATGTCGGTGGAGGACGCCGGCGTGAAGTTCACCGGCAACAGCAGCGTCAAGGTTCTTGTATCCACTGCGAAATTCAGCCCGCCCGGCAACTGGCGCAACATTACGTAGTATGTGGCATTGCCCACTTTCAGGTGTGGT
>JAZKEH010000331.1:0-1905 GCA_040387155.1 Pseudomonadota bacterium
CGGTGTGCTGGCCATATTGATGCTGACTTCCAAAGGCGGCACCACGGTGGCAGGTGGCGCCTTCGTCAAACTCGCCGCAACCTTGCAAACCGTGCGTACCTTACCGCTGGGCGGCCTCGGCCTGTTGTTCGGCATCGACCGCCTGATGGCGACCTGTACCGCCATGACCAACATTGTCGGCAATGTGCTCGCGGTGTTCGTGATGGCGCGCTGGGAAAACGCTTTCAATGCAGCGCAATACCACGCCTGCCTGGCTTCTCAACGCGAGGGGACGCCTGCACAACGCGAAGCCGCGCCCCGAATTGAAAAACCGCTGGATCATCCATGACTGACATGCGCCTCCCTCCTGCCGCCGCGAATGCTTCCAGAGCCACCACTGAAGCCGAAGCCCAGATCATCAAGAGCCGCGGCAAAATCTCACCGCTGTATCAGCTCCTGCTGCACAGCCCGCCCATCGCGACTGGCTGGGAAGCGCTGCTCACCGCGGTACGCCGTAAGTCTGCTTTGGCGGCGTCTTTGCGCGAGATGGTCATCCTGCGCGTTGCGGTGTTGAACAAAGCGCCTTATGAATTCGATGCCCACACTCCGCTGGCGCGCGAGGCGGGACTCTCGGACGCGAAAATTCTCGCGCTTGGCAGCGGCAGCCTGCAACCTTTCGATGCCCGGGAAATCCTGGTGCTGGAATACTGCGATGTCATGACGCAGCAAATCCACGTGTCCGACGAATTATTTGCACGCATACGACAGCAGTTCGACGAGACCGGCATCGTCGAGCTGACGGCAACCATCGCAGCGTACAACATGGTGTCGCGTTTTCTGGAGGCGCTGCATGTCCGCTGAGGCAGCGCCGTCAGCGACAGGCAATGCGTCTATCTTGCTGCTGGAGTTTCCATTCAGGGAAAGTGCGGTGCAGCAGCTGGCCGCGGAGTTGAATGCGCTGCTTGCCGGATTGCCGCTTGTTGCACCTTCGCTGTCGGCCTGGGTGGCGACCTCGGCTGCCGTTGCAACCTGTTATATCAATGGCGCTGTGAGCACCAGCCTGGGTGAAATCCACAGCATCACGACTGCGAAACTTGCCTCTGTCGTTGCGGGTACCGTCGAACTGAGCCGCTTGCAAAACGTCGCGGTGCACACGGGTGCATCACCCGATGCCCGCGCCGATTTCCACTACGTCGTGCGTACCGATGTGGAAGCCGGCGGTGATGATGAGCTGCAACGCTGGTACGACGAAGAGCACATGGCGATGCTGGCAGCAGTGTCCGGTACAGTCAGAGCCAGACGCTTTGTCAGTCTTGATGCCACCCCGCGCTATTACGCTTGTTATGATCTCGTTGCACCCGAGGTTCTCACCAGTGCGCAGTGGCTGAAAGCCCGCCGAACACCGTGGAGTGAGAAAGTCAGGCCCACCTTCAGAAACACGCGGCGTGTGATCTCGCGCAAACTCGACCTCACCGGAAGATCCAACAACACATGAGCCGGAAAATCTGCAACTCCGCCAGTGAAGCACTCGCAGGCATCCTGTTTGACGGCATGACGGTGATGTCCGGCGGCTTCGGCCTGGCGGGCAATCCGGAAACGCTGATTGCTGCGCTGCAAGCCAGCGGCGTAAAGAATCTCACTGTGGTGTCCAACAATTGCGGCTCGCAGGGTTATGGTCTCTGGCAACTGCTGAACAATGGCCAGATTCGCAAAATGATTTCCTCGTTCATCGGTGACAACAAATTGTTCGAACAGCGCTATCTCTCCGGAGAACTCGAGCTGGAACTGAATCCGCAGGGAACGCTGGCCGAACGCATTCGCGCTGGCGGAGCGGGCATCCCCGCCTTCTATACCCGCACCGGGGTTGGCACTGTGATCGCGGAAGGCAAGCCGCAGGAAGAATTCGAAGGGCAGCTATACCTGCGC
>JAZKEH010000331.1:1915-4261 GCA_040387155.1 Pseudomonadota bacterium
GGCCGACAAGGCCGGCAACCTGGTGTTCCGCAAGACCGCGCGCAACTTCAATCCCGAGATGGCCACTGCCGCACGCTTTACCGTGGCTGAAGTGGAAGAAGTCGTTGCCGCAGGCGCACTCGACGCCAACCACATTCATACACCGGGAATTTATGTGAACAAGGTGATCATCGCCACGATCAATGAAAAACGCATAGAGCGTGTCACCACGCGCCCCAAACCTGAAAGCAGTCCGGAGCCCACCCGCTGATGCCGTGGAATCGCGACCAGATGGCGGCGCGTGCCGCACGTGAATTGCAGGATGGTTATTACGTCAACCTGGGCATCGGCATTCCAACGCTGATTGCCAACCACATTCCGCCGCTTATACACGTCACGCTGCAAAGTGAAAACGGCATGCTGGGCATGGGACCTTTTCCCTATCCGGATGAGGTCGATCCCGACTTGATCAACGCCGGCAAGGAAACGGTCACGCAACTACCAACCTCCAGTTTTTTCTCCTCCGCCGACAGCTTCGCGATGATCCGCGGTGGTCATATCGACCTGACGGTACTGGGCGCGATGGAAGTCTCGCAGCAAGGCGATCTGGCGAACTGGGCGGTGCCAGGCAAGATGGTCAAAGGCATCGGCGGCGCGATGGATCTGGTGTCCGGCGCGAAGCGGGTCATTGCCGTGATGGAGCATGTGAACAAGAACGGCGAATCCAAACTGTTGCCAGCCTGCACACTGCCGCTGACGGGAAAGGCTTGTGTCGATCTCGTCATCACTGACCTCGGCGTGTTCCGTATTCAGCGCGGGAAGGACGCGTTGTGCCTGATCGAACTGGCGCCGGCTGTGACGCTGGAACACATCCGCGCCAGCACGGCAGCGGAATTCACGATCAGTCTTTCCGGGTAAGTCTTTCGCGGTAGTTTTGCAAAGCAGCGTTGCTCTGTATTCAAGCCGTATGACGCTGCAGGAATTCCAGCACGATGCGATTGAAAGTCTCTGGCTGTTCCCAGTACGGCGAATGGCCCGTTTCCGGCACGATGAACAGCTCGCTGCGTGGAACCCGGGACTGCAGATAACGGTACATCGCCGGTGGCACGTACAGGTCTGCGTCACCGCCAATCAGCAAGGTTGGAAAACGACGGGATTCCATGTCCGTCCAGCTCACCGTGATGCCTGCGGCCTGATTCACCACCACCGGCCGGTTGCCATGTTCCAGTTCCTGCCACGCCGCCAGCCCTTGCGGATTGGCCCAGCGGTAGGACGGCCCTACTTCACGAATCTCCGCCGGATTTGAATTGAAGGACCCGATGACACTCTCTCCACCGGGGACGCGAATGCTGTTCATTGGCCCGCTCCAGTCGTTTTCCTCGATACTTTGCAGTGCCGCAACGCTGATCAACGAAACAATGCGATCCGGATACGCTTTCACGTAACCGTTGGCAATGCCGCCGCCGGCAGCATGCCCGAGCAAGTGAAAACGTTCGAGTCCCAGATGCACGGCCAGCGCCTCGATGTCATCCAGCGCACGACCACTCTCTGGTACTGCGTTGCCGTTGGCATCCAGAGGACCAGCGTCCGATCCGCGGTAGCCCCGGCGCGAATACGCAATCACGCGAAAGCCGGCGGCAGCGAAGGCCTGTTGCTGATAACCCCACACATACGCACTGCCCGTGCCGGCATGCAGAAGAAGGATGACTGGACCGTTGCCGCCAGTGTCCCAATAGTACAAGCGGGCTCCTTCAGTTTTCGGCAAGCCAAAATGCGCTTCGCCACGCAGATCGAGTGCTGGCGGTGGCGTGAAGGTTCGCGGCAACGGTGGAGCGGAGACGTAGTTGTTGGCCTGTGTCATAGGCGAAGCAAGTTCAGCAGGCTTCGCCATCTGGCATGAAGCAAGCATCACGGATGCCGCGCCACCACCAGCAACAGCCGCGCTCTGCAGCATGCGTCTGCGGCTCATCAGCCGATCACCTTCTGATTTCATGTCCTGCTCCCGGTATGCCCGCCACATTTTTAATGAATTGCAGTGACCGGCGACTTTCCCGAAGTGCCGCGTGCAGCTCAACGATGCGCTGGGGTTCCAGCGCCTTCGATTCAACCAGCTACTGCTTTAATTCTTCACGGAGCCGGGGGCGTTTCAATCCTGGCGCCGTTGGCATCGTAGCCCGTGTTGGTGGCGTTGCGGCGGCCCTGTAACAACCGGTAACCCGAGCGATCCTGCCAGTTTGAAGGGCCGGCCAGAATCTTGTCGTGCGCGAGCACAGCTTCGCGGACGATTTTTTCGCGCGCGTTGTAACTTTCGTCACCATCGCGGTCACCGGCCTGCCAGCCAAAATCATTGCTGGCCACCATGACGAT
>JAZKEH010000332.1:0-3611 GCA_040387155.1 Pseudomonadota bacterium
AACTGTTGCTGATTGCCTCGTCATTGTCGCGGCGCGCTTTCAACAGCGCTGACTCAGTCGCGTCGCGCGTGTAGTAAGCCTGGCGCATACGCGAGCGGTTGAGTCCGCCGGCAAACACCGGCATCGAAAAACTTACGCTGATATTGGAGCGCTCAACCGGCAATTGCGAAAAACTGAACGGATTGCCGCTTTGATTCCAGTTGTACCCCATGTTCAGCGCCAGGGTAGGCAACAAGGCCGCGCGGGCGGCGCGCGCCGTGTCTTCGCTAGCCGCCAGTTCGCTTGCGGCGGCTTGCAATTGTGGGTTGTTGGCGACCGCGGTCTCTGTCCATTCCTGTAATGACATCGTGGCCGGTGCTATCGGGAATTCTGCGCTCAAGGTTTCCAGCGGCCCATGCTGTTGGCCAGTAATAACTTCGAGCGCTTTCAGCCTGCGTTTCAGATCATTGCGCGCCACCAGCAGATTGACGCTGGCAAGATCGGCGTTGGCCTGGCTGTCGTAGACATCGGTCAGCGGGATGAGGCCGGCGTTGTAGCGTTGGCGTGTTTGCGCGAGTACCGCTTGACTGGCTTCGTCTTCTGCTTCGAACGACACCAGGTTGGCCTGGCCGCGCAAGGCATCGAGATAGGCGCTGGCTACGCGCATGATGAGCTCCTGCTCGCTCTGGATCAGCGTGGCCATGGCAGCGTCATCACCACTGCGCGCAGACTTGTACTGATACCACGCCTGGAAATTCAGCAAGTTCTGGTTGAGATTTACACCGTAGCCCTTCGTATTGAAGCCGTTCGCAAAGCTGTGCGGTGTGACGGCAAAGACGCCGCCACCCGCTGGTGTGCCATCCACGCCGGTGGTGTCGCGCGAGCTGCTCGCATTTACCGCCAATGCCGGCAACAGCTGCGCGCGCTGCTGGTCCAGCAGCGTATGGTTGGCGCCATATCGAGCGCGTGCCTGTTGAATGCCAGCGTCATTGGTCGCGGCCAATGTGAATATCTGCAACAGATCGTCCGCCAGCGTCAGCGTTGTCAGCGACATCAAGGCGGCGCCTTGTGCAACACGCAGCAGTAGTGAATGAAATTTTGACTTCTTCATGACTTGCTCCGGCATGTGATCCGCTCAGATCAACGCGCCATCCATCAGTTCAATCTTGCGCATCGCGCGACCCGCGAAGCGCGCGTCGTGCGTGACCATGCAGATCGTCATCCCTTCACGATTGAGTTCATCGAACAGGTCCATGATGGCGGAACCATTGATCGTATCGAGGTTACCCGTCGGTTCATCGGCCAGCAGGATCGACGGCTTGTTGACGATGCCACGCGCCACCGCCACCCGCTGTTGCTGACCGCCCGACAGCTGCGACGGAAAGTGCGACGCGCGATGTTCCATATGCACCTTGGCCAGATTCTCCATTACCAGCTCCTTGCGTCGTTGCTTCGGTAACTTGCTGTAGACCAGTGGCAGCTCGACGTTCTCGAACACAGTGAGGTCGCCGATCAGATTGAAGGCCTGGAACACAAAACCAATTTCCTTGTTACGCAACGCCGCACGCTGGTATGCATCGAAGTGCTCAACCTGGTGACTGTTCAGTTTGTACACACCGCCAGTCGGCGTATCGAGCAAACCGATGATGGAGAGCAGCGTGGACTTGCCGCAGCCGGAAGGACCCGCTATGGAGACATACTCGCCTTCGTTGACGCGCAGACTGATGTCGTGGATGGCGCGGGTCTCAACGCTGTCGGTAAGGAAGCGGCGGGAAATGTCGACCATTTCGATCAGGGGCATGGCAGCTTGGTTCATTGGACTCTCCTTTATCTTGATCTGCTGTTGCAGCACAGGGTCAATCGTCATGGTTTTATTCATTGCGCAGCGCCGCCGTGGGATTCAGGTTGCCGGCACGTCGTGCCGGTACGAACATCGCAAGCAACACGACCAGCGTCAGCACCACGGCGATGACGCCATAGACAACCGGGTTCAAGCTGCTTGTTTTGTACAGCAGCGCGGCAAGGCTGGGTGCGATGAATGCCATCAGCAGCACGCCGCCGACCAAGCCAGTGGCGAAGATCTGCATGCCTTGCTTCAGAAACATGCGCACGACATGACGTGGTGTGGCGCCTATCGCCATGTGGATACCCACTTCGCGCAAGCGCTGGCTGACGTTGTACGACACGACCCCAATGACGCCAGACAGCGTGACGACCAACGCGAGAATGCCGAACAGCCCAATCAAACTGGCAATCAGCCGCGGCGCCTGCAGCCACTCGCTCTTGACCTCCTCCATCGTGCGCACGCTGTCGACCGCCTGCTGAGAATCAATGCCGTGCACGATGTGGGTGATCTGTTCGCCCAGTTGCTCGAGGTTGCCACTGCTGCGGACAAACAAGTCGATGTTGCCATTCGGTGTCTGGCGGAACGTGGTGTATATCGTGTCTCCCTCTTCCTGGTTGAGATCGACGGAGCGGATGTTTTCGACAACGCCGATAATCGTGTTCCAGCTCTGACCGTTATTGGTCGAGATGCGCTGGCCGAGTGACGAGCCTTCCGGAAAGAACCTCGCCTCAAAGCTGCGGTTGATCAGGATGACGGGCAGTGCGTCCTGGTCATCATCGGCGGTGAAGGCGCGGCCCTTCTGCAGCGAAATGTTCATGACGTCGAGGTAATCTTCGGAGATAACCGTTGGCTTGGCGGTAGGACGCAACGCCGCATCCGCCAGCGTTCGGCCTTCAATGTCGAACGGCACCGGTCCCAGTACGGCGCCGTCCAATGGTGTTTCTGCCGAAATGCCCGCCAGTTCAACGCCTGAGATCGCGCGTACTTCCTGCAGCAGCCGGGTACCAAAGTCGCGCGTCTGCTGGGGTGTGGTGTAGTTCGTGAAGTTCAGACTCATGCCGGTAACGAGTACTTGCGACGGATCGTAGCCGGGGTCTTCGTTGTTAAGCCGGTACAGGCTGAGCACGATCAGGGCCGAGGCAGTGAGAATGACGAACGACAAGGCAAACTGCACAGCCAGCAGGACTTCACGTTTGCGTTTGCCAGAGGTCGATGCCGTCACCTTGTCGCCGCCTTCCTTCAGCGACTTGTTGATGTCGCGACGGGTGAAGGCGGCCGCCGAGCCGCTCAGCAAACCGGTGAACAGTGCGATACCAAGTGAGAACAACAACATGCTGCCGTCCATCTGTATCTCGGCAGCGAGCGGTGTATAGCGTTGCGCGAATCGTGACAGCAAGCCGAGGCCGGGATAGGCGATCAGCAAACCAAGCACGCCGCCCACCAGCGCAAACAACATGCTTTCCGTCAGTAACTGCCGCGCAATGCGGGAAGGCTGGGCACCTACTGCTTCGCGTATCGCCAGCTCCTGGCTGCGGGTGGCGAGACGCGCGAGATTGAGGTTGGCCACGTTGGCGCTGGCAATCAGCACAACGAGGAACGCCAGACTCAGAAGCAGCACAAAGGTTGTTGAAGAGTCGCCAACCATTTCTTCCTTCAGGTTACCGAGCGTAGCCGCGTGGCCGCGGTTCTGCGGATAGTCATCGGGATAGGCCGCTTCCAGGCGCTGGCCGTTGGTTGCAACGTCCCTGCTGGCCGCCTCCATGCTGGCGTGATCATGCAGTTTGCC
>JAZKEH010000332.1:3621-5497 GCA_040387155.1 Pseudomonadota bacterium
AGAACCCTTTCGCATGCGAAGCGCGCGCCTTGTGTTTGCCGAACACACCATTGATGATCGGCACCTGACGACCATTGATGAACTGGTCGCTGGCGCGGAACGGACAACTCGTCGTCGTAATCCAGATATCGTTGTCGTGTGGAAATGGCAGAATCTTCGGAAGTACGCCAATCACGGTGTGTACTGCATTGTTCATTTCGAGTGCGGTACCGACGATGTCGGGGTCACCGCCGAATTTCTCCTGCCAGAACTCATAGGTCAGCAGGATGGAAGCTTCAGCGCCGATCACTTCATCGGTCGAAACGAAGCCGCGGCCGAGCAAGGGCTTGATGCCCAGAAAATCAAAGTACTGCCAACTGACAACGCCCGTCGTCACCAGGTGCGGATCGCCGTGGCCGAGCAGCGTAAACGTCATGCGGTGGTATTCGACGATGTCGGAGAAGACGGTGTTCTGCTCGCGGTAGTCCATGAAGGTCGGCACCGACCATGGCGTATTGTCGAGATCAGCCTTCGGTGCATGCTGAACCACACGCACCAGTTGCCCGCCATCCTTGTAAGGCAACGGCGCCATGACGACATGCCATGTCATGCTGAACATTGCGGTGTTGGCACCGATGCCAAGCGCCAGCGTCAGCACGATCAGCAAGGCGGTGCCCGGCTTCTTCATTGCATTGCGCCAGGCGAAGGCGAGGTCTTGCAGCAGATCATTCATGGCTGTCCCCTGTTCATGCAGTTATGGTCAATCCGTCAGTGAAAGTGTGTCGCGTCCATTGAAGGCCGTGGTGTCGGAGACAATGACCCTGTCACCTTCCTGCAGCCCGCTGAGTATCTGGATCCTGTCGAGCGAGCCGACGCCCACCTGCACCGGCTTCTGGATGGCGCGATCGTTGGTGGTCTCCAGCACAAACAGATTCAGCGTGCTGTTTTCCTGGCTGTAGACGGGACGTGGCAACATCAAAGTGTCGTCGACCCGATCGATTTCGATAACGCCCTGCACCCGCAAGTCCGGGCGGGCGCCTGGCAGCATGGTGCCGTTGAAGGCGACGTCTACGATGACGACGCCATCGGCGACTGCGGGGTCGATGCGACTGACGACACCTTCCACTTCCTGACCGCTGGCGGAGATGCGGACCAATTGGCCTGGCTTCACTTCCTTCACCTGATTTTCCTGCACGCGCAGTTCTGTCTTCAGACTGTCTTCGCGGGCAACGCGCGCCAGCAGAATGCCCGGGCTGATCTGCTGGCCCTGCTCTACCGGCACTTCCTGCAGAATGCCTTCGATGCCGGCGCGCACGGTGAGACCCGCCAGCAACTCTTCCTGCAGTTGCACTTGCCGCTGCGCGCGGTTGATGGCGGCCTTATTGGCGTCGAGTTCGGCGACCTGCAAATCACGCAAGTGGGTAAGGCGCTCTTCTTCGATGCCGAGCCGCAAGCGGTACTGCTCTTCCAGCAAGACGGTTTCCTGCTTGTCCAGTGATGACACCGCATCCGTCGCCGCCTGGTTGGCTTCCATACGGAAGCGTGCGTTCTCGTGCTGTGAGCGAATCTCCATTACCGAAGCTTCCTGCGCGAGCAGGTCATTGCGAAGGCGCTTTTCCAGGGCGATGGCTTCAGCGGCAAGCGCTGCAAAGTCCAGCCGCGCCATGTCGACATCGCGCGCCAATGTCGGGTTTTCCATTTCCATGATGACGTCGTTCGGTTTTACGTACTTGCCCGGCTCAAGCAGGATGCGTTCAACGCGGCCTTCGGGTGTCAGGATCAGGCGGCCGGTCAGGCCGGATACGGGCATGTTGGCTGAGCCATTGCGAATCGCCAGCGCGAGGGTGGCTGCGTCGAAGCCAAAGGCGAAATATCGCGACTGCCGCAAGCCGCGCGC
>JAZKEH010000332.1:5507-5838 GCA_040387155.1 Pseudomonadota bacterium
TCAACCAGCGCAGATCCGTTGGCTCCAGTGAACCGGGCGCCCGTACATCACGCAACAGTTCGCCGCGGGTCACCGTGCCGGTGACGAACTCGGCTAACGCGACACTGTCGTTGCTGAACGAAGATTGCAGCGCGTACCAGCCAAGACCGAGGACACCTGCCACTGCGACAGTCATGGCAGCGGCGCGCAGCTGGGCGGGTCGGCGGTTGATCTTGACGGGAATGTCCATGCGGTTTGGCTCTGGGATCCTTCGGTTGCAAGCATCATAGGAAGCCGGCAATGAGCCTGCATGGAGTATTCGGTGAACAACGATTAGCCGCGATGAAGGGAG
>JAZKEH010000333.1:0-2630 GCA_040387155.1 Pseudomonadota bacterium
GATGGGCCTGCGGCCCACTGCTCCTCGCAAATGCCGAAAAATCAGCGCGGGGAAGACAGCTCCTTTATGTTCGCTACCCTGTGCTCCACCCCACTCAAACGCCTCGATCATTCGCTGGTTGTTCCGGATGATTTGTGGGATTTGATTCAGGACTTCTAATTGCCTGGATTCCTTTGAATAGCACTCCATTCTCAAGAGGCTGCAGCGGGCATATGTCTCTGGGAACCTCGAAGGCCATGGATGGCCTGAGGGGTAGCGCCCCAGGGACGGGCTCGCAGCGGTCCCAGAGACATATGCCCGCAGCAGGCTCGGCTACGGAGAGCAAGCACGTCAATTTCCCCCAACCGCAATTACTGTCTTTACCTGATCTACAACAAATCTGCGGAAGGCTTCAATTACGATGCCGGAGCTGTGTCCGGCAAGTGGGCCTGGTTCTTGCAATTCGATGAGTAATCAAAGGACTTGCAAGCCGGCGGGAATGGGTATGCACTAAAAGCAGGCGACGCCTGCACGCAAGCGTGCATAAATAAGGTGGGATGGACGTGACAGACAGCAGTGCGACAAATGTGACCAACAAGAGTGCCCTGGATTCGCCCAAGCTTGACCCCCTGTTGCTCAGTTTTGGGATAGCGTCCCAGTTCATCGAATTTTCCGGCAATGTGGCGCAAATAAGTCCGGCCAATCGCCTGCACATGTTGAACAGCATGGGCGTGGTCGCGGATTCGGCGACTGCAGTGGAAACGCTGCTGCAACAACGGGAAAGCGCGCGTCACACCACGATGCTGCCGCCTGTCTATGTACTGGCGCCTGGCGATGCGGCGTTGTCCTTGCAGTTGCCGGGGCGCGATCAAACCCAGCCAGTGTTCTGGCAACTCGAACTTGAAGACAAACAAATGCTGCAGGGACGGGCGCAACCGGCAACGCTGGAGTTGCAGGGCGAGCCCGCTGCCGATGCTGAACACTACGAGTCACGTCTGCTGTGGTTGCAACAGCTGCCGATCGGTTATCACCAATTGACGCTGCAGCACGGCAGTCGTCAATGCCACACCTTGCTGATCGTGGCGCCGCCACAGATCTTCCGTCCCGATGCGTTGCTGACCGGCAAGCGTCTGTGGGGCCTTTCTGTGCAACTGTACAGCGTGCGCTCTGATGACAACTGGGGCATGGGCGACTTTGCTGATCTGCTGACATTGACGGAAGAGGCTGCCGATCATGGCGCTTCCTTCGTGCTGTTGAATCCGTTGCACTATCTCGATCTGCGTTATCCCGACAACGCCAGCCCGTACAGCCCGAGCGATCGTCGTTATCTGAATCCACTCTACATTGCACCGGCACTCTGCGAAGACTTCACGGCGCCGGCAGTACAGCACCTTTGCATGGAACCGCAGAACCAGCAGCAGCTCGCTGCACTGCGCGCGACCGCCAACGTTGACTACGACGGCGTTGCCGCGCTGAAGCTGCCACTGCTTGCATTGATGTATGAACACTTCCGCGAACACGAAGTAGGCAAGGGCACACAACGCGCGCGCGAATTTGAAACGTTTCGCCATGCCGGTGGTGATGCACTGACTGCGTTCGCCAGCATGCAGGCAGGTCTCGGTATTCGACCGGAAGGCGCCTTTGGTGATGCGGACTTCCATGTCTATCTGCAATGGGTGGCGTCGCTGCAACTGGATAACTGTCAGCAACTGGCGATGGACAGTGATATGGTGGTCGGCCTCGTGCGCGACCTTGCCGTGGGCAGCAGCAGCGATGGCTGCGAAGTGCGCGGCAACCCGGGGCTGTTCTGCGACAACGCCCGTATCGGCGCACCGCCGGACAACTTCAATCCGCTGGGCCAGAACTGGGGCTTGCCGCCGTTGTTGCCGGAAGCACTGGTGCAGCAACGCTTTTCGCATTTCATCCGCTTGCTGCAGTCCAACATGCAGAGCTGTGGCGCATTGCGTATTGACCATGTGATGTCGCTGATGCGGCTGTGGTGGTGTCCCAATGACGGCAGCAATGCCGATGGCGCCTACGTGCACTACCCGGTTGATGTGATGTTTGCAATCCTGCGGCTGGAAAGTGTGCGTAATCGCTGCCTGGTTATCGGCGAGGATCTGGGCGTGGTGCCGCCGGAAATACGGAGTTATCTCGATCCCGCGGGCATCTACTCCAACTGTGTGTTTTACTTTGAGAAATACGATGGCTGGCATTTCCGCAAGCCTGAACACTACAAGCAACAGGCCCTTGCCATGATCGCCAATCACGATGTCCCCCCGCTGGTTTCCTGGTGGAACCGCACCGACTTGCAGCTGCGGCGTGCGATAGGGTTGATCCCGACTGACGAGCGGCTGCAGGAAGAGCAGCAGCACCGACAGGGAGAGAAGGGCGAGATCCTGCAATGGCTGGCAGAGCAGCACTTGTTGCCGTCGGCGTGGGAAGCCCGCGATACCGACAAGGAACTCGACACCTCACTCACAACCGCCATCGTACAGGCCTGTGGCCGCACGGCGTCGGCGCTGTTGTCGCTGCAGTTGGATGATCTTGCCGGCGCCAACACACCGGTGAACATTCCCGGCACCAGCAATGAGTATCCCAACTGGCGGCGCAAGTTGCCACGAACACTGTCGGCGCTGTTTGCCGATCCC
>JAZKEH010000333.1:2640-3666 GCA_040387155.1 Pseudomonadota bacterium
TGCAGACGTTGGCCGGGGAACGTCCGCGATGAGTGAGTTACTGCTGGATACGACTGATCTTTATCTGTTCAACAACGGCACCCTGGAAAAAGCGTGGCAACTGCTGGGCGCCAATCATCGCAAACTGAAGGGTGTTGACGGTGTGCTGTTCGCCGTCTGGGCGCCGAATGCCTCACGCGTGGCGCTGGTCGGAGACTTCAATGACTGGGATGGCCGCGTTGATTTGATGAAGCCGCAGGGTGTCAGTGGCATCTGGGCCATCTTCAAACCAGGCCTCGCCGCCGGTGAGCGCTACAAGTACGAATTGCATGACAGCGAACGCCGTTTGTTGCCGCTGAAGGCTGATCCGTATGCACGACAGATGGAACAGCCACCGGCAACGGCATCAATAGTGCCCGCGCCTCCGTTGCACAAATGGCAGGATGATGACTGGATGCAGCGTCGCAGCACGGCAACCACGCACGATGCGCCGATCAGTATCTATGAAGTGCATGCGGGGTCCTGGCGCAAGAAGGACGGCTGGATAGGTTTGAACTACCGCGAACTGGCGGCAACGCTGCTGCCGTATGTGCAGGCGCAAGGCTTCACGCATCTGCAACTGATGCCGGTCAGTGAATTCCCGTTCGATGGCTCGTGGGGCTACCAGCCGCTCGGCATGTTTGCGCCGACCAGCCGCTTCGGCAGTCCCGATGATTTCAAATTCTTTGTCGATGCCGCGCATAAACTGGGCATCGGCGTACTGCTGGATTGGGTGCCAGGACACTTTCCGTCCGACGCGCACGGTCTCGCGCGCTTTGATGGGACGCACTTGTATGAACATGCTGATCCGCGTCAGGGCTTTCATCCGGACTGGAACACCTGCATCTACAACTACGATCGCGCCGAAGTGCAGAGCTATCTGCTCAGTAACGCGATGTTCTGGCTCGAAGAGTTCCATATCGATGGCCTGCGCTTCGATGCTGTCGCCTCGATGCTCTACCTCGACTACAGCCGCAACCATGGCGAATGGATTCCGAATACGCACGG
>JAZKEH010000334.1:0-4967 GCA_040387155.1 Pseudomonadota bacterium
GGAAGTGCAACTGGCCCAGCACCTGGCCGCGGATCAATCCGCCACCCACAATCAGCCGCATGCTTTGGTAGTAGCCCTGCCAGGCCTTCAGCAATGACGCGTCCAGTTTTTCGAGTGCCTTCGGGATGCTCTCGCGCTGGTGGGCAATGTCGCGGGTCAGACAGGAGTAATCGTGCTGCGCGTACAGGTCCTGGTCGCACTTGGGGCAGACGAGGCGCGGCGGCAACCGGTCGATGTCGAGCGGGGCAGCGGCAACTGTCATGCCGCAATGCAGGCAATGGCGTTGTGAATCAGGCATAGGTCGCAGTCTTCTAGTTTTGATTGGTTCCGGGCAGCGCACTGCCGCACTGTTTGCAGAAGTGGGCATCACGGTCATGGCCACGTCGCAGGCAGTTACTGCACAAGACCTGATAATCGCGTTCTTCTTCCTTCATTTTGGTCTGATATTCATTCATCAATTCGGAACTGACGATGCCGGTGGGCACGGCGATGATAGCGTAGCCGGTGATCATGGCCAGCGAGGCAATAAACTGGCCGAGCCCGGTGTGTGGGCTGATGTCGCCATAGCCGACTGTCGTCAGCGTGACGATGGACCAGTAGATGGCCACCGGGATACTGGTAAAGCCGTTCTCCGGTCCTTCGACCACGTACATCAGCGAACCGAAGATGATGTTCATGATGACGACAGTGAACAGGAAGATGAGGATCTTGCGGCGCGACTGCATCAGCGCTCGCACCAGGATGTTGGCATCGCCTACAAAACGCATCAGCTTGAGGATGCGGAAGATGCGCATGATGCGCAGCAGGCGGAATACCAGCAGATAGGAGGCCGCCGGGAACAGCAGCGACAGGTAGGCGGGCAGGATGGAACCGAGGTCAACGATGCCGAAGAAACTCAGCGCATACCGGCGAGGTTGCTCGGCGCTGTACAGCCGCAGCGTGTACTCGAGTGTGAACAGGAGCGTGAACATCCACTCCATGGCCAGCAGGATGGAATGGAAGCGGGCGTTGATGGACGGCACTGAGTCCAGCAGGGCGACCAAAACGCTGAGCAAAATGCACACCGTCAGCACCAGATCGAACAGGCGACCTGCCGGCGTTTCAGTGCCGAAGATCACCGTGTTCAGGCGGGCGCGCAGAACGGAGTGCGAGGGGCTGGTATTGCTCATGTCTACTCAATGCGCAGATGGGTCTGGTGAGCATTATCGGCGAAAGGCTGCCAAAACAGCAGCGCTTCCGCCGGGCGGCTACAACTCAGTCCTTGCCGTTGAGTTCATCGGCGATGTGCTGCATTGGGTAGACCTTTTCCAGCCCTTCCTCGATGGCTGTCGTCGCCACCGCAACAGCGCGGTTCATGGTGGCATCGAACACATAGTCGCCGCCGAGCGAGTGGATGTTGCCGTCGAAGATGGCGCCGACGACGTTGCCGTCCTTGTCGAGTAATGGTGAGCCGGAGTTGCCGCCGATGATGTCGTTATTGGTGCTGACATCGAAGATGGTGTCGGGGTCCAGCTTGCTCTGTGCATCCAGCCAACGCTGCGTCAGCGCAAACGGGAAGGAGCCGGTGGCGCGTTGATAGAGTCCTGCCATGCGGGTGAAGGGTTCCACTTCACGGCCCGAGGGTTCGATCCAGCCTTGCACGCTGCCGTAGGAAAGGCGCAGCGTGAAGGTGGCATCCGGGTAGACGCTGTCGCCGAGTACCTTGAAGCGTGCCTTGGCAATTTTTTCCTGCGCGAGATTGAGTGGACCGCTGATGTCTTCTTCGTACTCGCGGCGCAGGCGGCGGGCTTCTTCATCGAAGCGGCGGGCGAACTGGATCATCGGGTCGGTGGAAGCGGCAATTGCGTCCTGGCCGCCTTCGTAGAGACGACGACGCTCTGCCGGATCGCCGAGTGTGGTGCCTTCGACGAGGCGTTTCGCCAGCGCTTCCGGATTTTCCTTGCCGAGCAGCAACACAACGCGCGGGTCATCGACCGTCAGGTATTCACGGGTCTTCGACAGCCAGAAGCTCAGCAACAACTCTTCGAGTGGCGGTTGCGCTGGCGCATCGGCGAACAGATCCTGCTCAAGTCCTTTCAGGCGGGCATCGGCAAATTCGGGCAGGCGATCACCTTCGGGCTTTTCACGTTCAGCCGCTGCCCGCACCAACGCGCGGGCGTAATAGAACAGTTCAGAGCCATTACCGGCGCGTTGCTCAATGTACTGGTGGGCAAGGAACTGGCCGCGATAGCGCGCTTCAGCGGCGGCAATGTCGTCCCACGCCGTGCCAACTTCGGCTTTCAGTGCGGGATCGGCGGCCACCTGCTTCTGCAGCTCAGCTTCGGCGGCAGCTTGCTTGTCGAACACGGCAGGATCGACCAGCGCGTTGCGTTCACCGGTAAAGGCCTTGAAGGAGTTCTCGACGCCGAACAAGGTGTCGGACGCCATGCGGGCCTGCTCCGGACCTTGCGCGCTGTAGTTCAGCAAATGGCCGCGCAGTTCCGATAAGGTAGCAAGACGCCAGGGCAGGAAGTGATCGCGCACGAAGGCCATTTGCGCCGTGGTGTAGAGCCTGCTGGTGGAACCGGGGTTGCCGGAGACGAACACGGGCTCGCCGGCTTGCAACGGGGATGAGCGCCATTGCAGATGATCGGGAGTTGCTACCGGCGCGTCGTTTTCATACAGGCGCAGGAAGGCGGAGTCGTAGGCATAGCGCGGGAAATTGAAATTGTCGGGATCACCGCCGAAGAAGGCGGCGTTGAATTCGGGCGCGAACACCAGACGCAGGTCGGCATAGCGGTGGTATTCGTACACCTTGTACTGGCCGCCCTGATAGAACGACACCACTTCGCAGCGCTTGTCATCGGCATCGCCCTGGCATTCCGATTCAATGGCGGCAACTTCTGCATCACGTGCCTTGATGTAGGCATCGCTGTCGGCGCCGGCAGTGGCGTCGTTGATGCGGCCTGTCACGTCGTCAATCGTCAGCAGGATTTCAGCAGCCATGCCGGGACAGCGGCGCTCTTCTTCGCGAGCCTTGGTGTAGAAGCCGAGTTCAACCCGGTTCTTGCCAGGCTCGGAGAAATTCTGCACGCAGTCGACAACGCAGTGATGATTGGTCAGCACCAGACCCTGCGGACTCACCAGCGAGGCCGAGCAGCCCGAGGTCAGGCGTACCGAGCCGAGCCTGACGCGATCAAGCCAGGCTTGGTCGAGCTTGAGGTTGTAGGCGCTGTTCACTTGCGCGAACGGAAAATTGTCGAAGGTCCACATGCCTTCGTCGGCCTGGGCGTGCGGCACCAAAAGCACAGCGCTCGCAAGCAGGGACAGGGCGGGCAAGCGGGTGAAAAGGGCATTCTTGAGTAGAGGCCAGCGGCGCATGGGACGCTCCTTCGCGGTGGGGTTGTGGGGATGGACCGTGGCAGCATCGCATGAGTTGCAGAATGCTGGAAAGAGTTGAAAAGATTTCTGCCAAAACGCCGAATCGGTACTAGGCTGCGGACAGGATAGTGGCGCACACCCAGGGAGGGAACATGGCCGATATCACCGAAGTGCCGAGGGATTGGGTACAGCTGTTGCTCAGCCGGCAGGACCGGCAACCAGCGCTGACGCTGGTGCTCGAAGGCAGTGAAGTGCTGCGCTGGAGCTATGCCGAGTTGCAGGTGCAGCGCCGCTACTGTGAGCGTGTGCTGCTTGATTGCGGTGTGCAGCCAGGCGATCGCGTGCTGGTGAGTTGCAACAACAATCCGCATTTCTTTGCCATTCTGTTGGCGGCCTTGTCGCTCGAGCTCTGCTTGCTACCGTTGCATACAGACTTTGCGGAAGATCAGGTAGAGCAACTGCTGCTGGCGCAACAACCGCGCTTGGTCATTGTCGATGGAGCGGCGGGTGTGTTGCGGCTGCAGCACCCCTGTGTAGTGCGCTTGCATGAACGGCCAGAGCTTTGGTTGCAGCCGGTGTTGACGACGCACTCACGCCGTCGGAGCCGCTTGCTACTCGCCAATGCTGCGGCTGAGACGCCCAGGGTGGAAGCCGCGTTGTTGTTTCATAGTTCTGGCTCCACTGGCAAACCGAAGGGCATGCGCTATGGGAAGACGGCGCTGAACCACTTCCTCGACAAACTGCAGGGTCTGTACGGCGCCTTGCCTGATTTGCCGGTGGGACAGCCACTGTCAGATCGCGTCAATGTGTTGCCGGTGACCCATTGGGGTGGTCTCAGCTTTTGTCTGCAGGCCTTGCTGGAAGGCAGAACCCTGCATCTGTTACGCAGTGCGCACCCCGCAGATCACCTACAGTTGCTGCAGCGTACGCGCTGTCAGTTGCTGTTATTGGTGCCGGCGCTCTTGCACGAGCTGCTGGCGGCTGACGCTGCCGCGTTGCCAGCGTTAAGGCATTGTCTGGCCATGGGAGAAGCCATCAGCCTTGCGCAGTTGCAACAGTTGTCAACGCAGCTTGGCTTGCGCGTCTACAACGCCTATGGCATGAGCGAATGCCTCACCGGCATTTTCAACTGCCATGACGATGCAGCGATGCCGCTTGGCAGTTGCGGGCGGCAACGCTTCGGCGACGTGAAGTTGATTGATGCAGATGGCAATGCCCACGACTCCGATGGTGAGTTGTGTGTACGCAATGCAACGACGACACCGCTCTATACCGAGGCAGCGTTGAACCGCGAGAAGTACCACGGTGGTTGGTATCACACCGGTGATCGCTTTCGCAGGGACGGCAACGGCTACTACTTCTTTGTTGGCCGTGTTGATGACATGTGTGTCATCAATGGCCGGAATATCTTCCGGCGCGAGGTGGAACAGGTGTTGCTGCGGCATCCGGCGGTTGCAGCTTGCGTAGTGACAGCACTGACATGTGC
The DNA here is from genome assembly GCA_040387155.1 of Pseudomonadota bacterium. Classification (GTDB taxonomy): domain Bacteria; phylum Pseudomonadota; class Gammaproteobacteria; order Pseudomonadales; family Pseudohongiellaceae; genus CAILUG01. Next base: position 4,847 of record JAZKEH010000334.1, read on the forward strand.
GGATGGGCGCCAGCGACTGGCGACAGCAGTGCAATTGCAAACGGGCGTGAGTATGGGTGCCGCGGAGTTACTCGACTTCTACCTGCAGCACGGCGCTGTGTTTGCGACGCCAGCATGGGTT
>JAZKEH010000334.1:4995-6174 GCA_040387155.1 Pseudomonadota bacterium
GCCAACGCATCGCGCACGAATTGCAGCGCGGTTATGACACGGCCGCGGTGTCGTCCTTGCAACTGGGGGCGGCATGAACACGGCAGTTGCTCTGTCAGCGGACGAGGTGTTGCTGCCCGTTGTCATGCAATGCTGGCGTGAGGTGCTGGGTACACAGGCAGTCAGTGAAGACGGACATTTCTTTCTCAGTGGAGGGGACTCGCTGGCGCTGACGCGAGTGCTGCTGCGCGTGCGTGAGCGGTTGGGTGTGCAGTTGCGGTTACGCAAGATCAGGGTCAGCGTTTTACCGCCAGTCAAAGTCAGCAAGGTCTGTGGCTCAGTGAAATGCAGGCGGACAACTGTGGACTCTACAACAGTGGGCTGCTGCTGCACTTGCGAGGAGAGCTGGATGTCGCCGTATTGGGCCACGCGCTGGCGCAGGTTGTCCGGCAGCACCCGATGTTGCGCAGCACCCTGCGGTTTGATCTGGCGACGAAACAACTGCTGGTAGAGGTCACGGGTTCAAGCCCCGTCCTTGCCTCGAATTCACCAACCGTCGAGGCAATCCCGCTGTCTGAGTTGGCATCCACCGCCGCTGCCTTTACCGCCACACCCTTCCTCTTTGAAGAGGGCTTGCTGCGCTACCGGTTGTTGCGGCTAGACGGAGTGGAATACCGGCACCATGTGCTGCTGCTGAGTTGCCACCATTGCATTTTTGATGGCTGGTCAGGTGGCGTCCTGCTGCAAAGTCTGGGTACCGCCTACAACAAACTCTTGCAAGATCCCGCCTGGCAGCACGATAGAACTGACAGCGCATTTGCCGTTCATTGCCAGCGTGAGCAACGGCGATTGCAACCGCCGCGACTCAACGACGATTTGCAATGGTGGCGGCAACACCTGCACGGTTTCGTTGCGAACGGTTTGGCGACACCCTGGCAGGGCACTGCAGAGCACTGGCCGTACCGCTGGCAGCAACTGCGCTTGCCGCTGTCATCGAGCCTTGTCCGGCAACTTGCAGCGGCTGGGACAGCACAGGGAGTCACACTCTTCAGCTGCCTGTTGCTGGTAGTGCAGCAAGTGCTTCTCACCACTGGTGGTCAACGCGACTACTGCATGGGCTTTCCGATGGCGGGCCGCCATGCCGTGGAGGAAGAGAGCAGCATCGGGTGCTACATGCAGATGGCATTCACCCGCGCGAGT
>JAZKEH010000335.1:0-6916 GCA_040387155.1 Pseudomonadota bacterium
GGCGTTGCGCAATTGTGTGTTGTTCATCACGCCCGTGGCGATGTGCAGCGCTTCGACCAGCGAAACGCCGCTGGCCACCAACAAACTTAACGTGGAAGCAAACCGTGCGGTATCCGCGGTCAGCAACAAGTGGCCGGCAAGCGGCAACCGCAGGCTGAGGCGATGCCAGCGTTGTTGCCACTGCGGCTTCTGCAGTTGCAGGCGCAGCAGCGGTATGCACACAGCAAGGATGATCACCAATACCGGCCACCAACGACCAAGAAAATTACTCGTGCCCATCAACATGCGCGTCAGCAGGGGTAGTTCGCCGCCGTTGCGCAGGAACAGCTCATTCAGATCGGGCAGCACAAAAATCATCAGCACCGAGACAACCAGCAGCGCTACGCTGATCAGCGCACAGGGATAGATCATCGCCATCTGCAGTTTGTGCTGGAGTTGCTGGCGCCGCTCAAGATAGTCCGCAACTTGTTCAAGTACTTCGCCGAGCAGTCCTGCTTGCTCACCTGCGCGCACCAGCGCCTGATACAAACCCGAGAACACTTGCGGAAATGCGGCGAGACTTGCCGTGAAACTCTGGCCAGCCACCACCTTGCCACGCACTTGCAGCAACAGGGTTTTGACGTCGGCATTGATGGATTGACGCGCGGTGGCCGCGAGCGCTTCGTCGAGCTGCACACCGGCTTTGACGAGCGTGGCCAGTTGTCGCGTCAATAGCGTCAGCAACGACAGTGACAGACGTTTGGTTCCCTGCTCACGCCATGGCAGCCAGGTAGCGCCATGCGAGACAGCGACCTCGATCGGCTTCAGCTGGCGCGAACGCAGCAGTGCACGCACCTGCTTTTCTGATTCGCCCTCAATGATGCCGCTGCTTACCGCACCATTGGGATCCAACGCCTTGTAGGAGAAAGCCGCCATGACTGCCGGCTATCCCGTGGTGACTCGCAGCACTTCCGCCAGCGAGGTATCGCCCGCGAGCACTGCGCGCATGCCATCCTGCAACAAACCGTCGCTCTGCTGGCGTGCAGCCTGCGTCAGTTCGGCCTCACCGGCACCGGCATGGATCAGCTGCCGCATCGCTTCATCAATGCGCACCGTTTCAAAAATGCCAATGCGATGCTGATAGCCGCTATGACGGCACTCGTTGCAGCCTTGCGGACGATAGATAGTAGTCGGCGAATTCACGCTTAAGCCCAGCACACGGCACTCCTGTTCATCCGGCTTGTAAGCCTGCTTGCAGTGCGGACACAACACCCGCACAAGACGCTGTGACAAAACCGCAACCAGGCTGGACGCGAGCAGGAAAGGCTCTATGCCCATGTCATGCAAGCGCGTAATCGCGCCAATGGCAGTGTTGGTGTGCAGCGTGCTCAATACCAGGTGACCCGTGAGACTTGCTTGCACGGCGATGCGGGCAGTTTCGGCATCGCGGATTTCACCGAGCATCACCACATCGGGGTCCTGTCGCAGTATCGAGCGCAACCCATTCGCGAAGTCGAGACCCACCTTGCTGTTGACCTGGGTCTGTCCAACGCCTGGCAAGGTGTATTCGACAGGGTCTTCAATCGTCAGGATGTTTTTCTGGCCGTCATTGATCTGCATGAGGCCCGCGTACAGCGTTGTGGTTTTGCCCGAGCCCGTGGGCCCCGTTACCAGAATGATGCCGTGCGGCACTTTCAGTGCATCCTGATAACAACGCAGTGCCACCGGTGGCATGTGCAACTGTTGCAGGTTCAGCTGACCGCTCTGCTTGTCGAGCAGACGCAACACCACGCGTTCGCCATGCGCTGCCGGCAAGGTTGATACACGAATATCGAGTGCATGCCCCGCCAGCCTGACACCGATGCGACCATCCTGTGGCAGGCGCTTCTCGGCAATGTCGAGCTTGGCCATGACCTTGATGCGCGACACCAGCAACGGCGCCAGCAAGCGCTTGGGTGACAGTACTTCGCTGAGTACGCCATCAGTGCGGAAGCGGACGCTCAACCGATCTTCATAGGTTTCAATGTGGATGTCGGAAGCACGTTCGCGCAACGCCTGCGCGATCAGTGCATTGATAAGACGAATGACGGGCGCGCTGTCTTCTCCCTCCATCAGATCGCCAGTGGCAGGGATGTCATCGGCCAACCGCGCGAGATTGGTGTCGGCGCCGAGATCTTCCGCCACTTGCAAAGCAACGCTGTTGTCGCGCGCGAAGGCGAGACTCAGCTGTTGCTGGAATTCTGCTGCACTGATCATCTGCAATTGATAGTGGCCGCCGAGGACACGCCCGAGTTCGGCCAGCACGGCGCTGCCAAGGCCCGGTCGGTGTAATACGCGCGTTGGTACCATCGACGTATCCAGCAACACGCCATGTTGCTGGGCGAAACTGAAAGGCACCTGGGTCAACGGTTGCCTCTCAACAGTCGATGACCTGCCGGCAGAGCTTGCTGGGTGGGAGGCAGTCATCGCAGCGCAGGCCTCCGTTTATTCGGAAGCAGACGGCGTGACAGTGCTGCCGGCGTCATTCTGTTGCAGCAGCTGCAGTTGTTGTTGCCATTCAGGCAGCAAGGGCAACGCCGTGTTGCCATCCGCGCGCTCCAGTTGTTCAGCGCGGATCGCGCTGTACTTGGCAGCCGTAGCGGCTTCCATCTCGCGGTTTTCCCGCATGATGGACGCACGCAGGAACACGACAAGGTGAGTCTTGCTGGTGGAATCCGATGTGTTGCGGAACAGGCGGCCCAGGCCGGGAATATCGCCGAGCAGCGGCACGCGCTGATCATTCTGGTTCAGCGAATCTTCCATCAAGCCACCAAGCACCACAGTCTGGCCGTCATTGGCCAACACCGTGGTTTCGATGATGCGTTCATTGGTAATCGGATTTCCATTCAGCAGGACACTGCCGGCGCCCAGCAGACTCGACACTTCCTGCGACAGTTCAAGCACCAGTGAATCACCTTCGTTGATATGCGGTGTAACGCGCAACGTGACACCGACATTCTGGCGCTCCACGGTCTGGAAGGGATTGTCCGGATTGGAGGAGTTGTTGCCCGTGCTGGTAAAGGAGCCGGTAACAAACGGCACATTGCGACCCACAGTGATAACGGCCTCTTCGTTATCGAGCGTCAGCAACGACGGTGTCGACAGAATATTCGCCGCTTTCTCCGACTGCAGGGCCGAGATCAACACGTTGAAGCTGAGGTCATCATCAAGCCGACCCACACCCAGCAACTGGCCTGGTGTAAGCGCCAGGGCCTGGGCCAAGGGACCACGGAAATCCACGGCATTGCCATTCACATCCACCTGCTCGCCGGCGAGTGCTGCGCCTGCAATGGCTGCCGAGGTGGGGCTGCCACTGCTGGAACTGCCGTAGACACCGTTGTCATTCTGGAACAGCCACTGCACACCGAGATCCTGGCCGCGCTCGCCGCTCAACTCCACGATGATGGCCTCAACCAGCACCTGCGCCTTGCGGATGTCGAGCCGCGCGATGACGTTTTTCAAGGTCTGCAGGGTTTCAGCATCGGCGGTGATGATAAGGGAGTTGGTTGCGCTGTCGGCTTCAACACTGGACGCGCCGCCAGCGGCGGCTGGTGCGGCACCTTCTGCGCCCGGCGCTGCTGCAGTAGCACCATTACGCAGAATGCCACTCAACAGCGGCGCCAGCGATTCGGCGCGCGCGTACTGCAGGTTGATGACGTTGACCTTGCCATCCTGCGTCAGTGGGCTGTCGAGCTGTTCAATCAACGGCAGGTATTGCTGCATCTGCGCCTGCTCGCCGCTCAACAGAATACTGTTGGTGCGTTCGTCGGCCACGATTTGCATCGGCGCCGTTGATGGAATTTCGGCGGAGCCGCGCAGCTGTTGCAGCAAACCCACTACATCCGCCGCCGCTGCATTCTGCAGCGGCACGATCTGCGTCTGTTTGACCGACGAGCGATCAATGAATTCGATCATGGCGCGAATGCGCGCAATGTTGGCGGCGGTATCCGTAACAATGATGGAGTTGCTGGCGGCATAGGCTGTCATCTGCACATCGTCAGCAGCGAGTGAACGCAGCACTGGCACCAGCTGTTCTGCAGATACGTTGCCAACCTGGATGACCTGCGTAATCACTTCACCGCCACCACCGGCGCGTTGGGTCGGATTGACCGGAGTCGCCATTTCGCTGGCGGAACTCATCGGCACTACGCGGACAACATCGCCCGCTTCAATCGCAGCAAAGCCATTCACTTCGAGAATGGACAGGAATAGCTGATACAGCTCGGTGGCGTTGACGGGTTTCGTTGAGATGACCTGCACCGTGCCTTGCACAGCGGGATCGATGATCAGCGTCTTGCCAGTGGCCTCAGCCACAAAGCGGATCAGCTCTTCAATGCCGGCATCGCGGAAGTTGACAGTCCAGGTCGCGTCGGGATCCGCAGGGACTTGCGCAGGAACATCCTGGGCGAGCGCAATGCTGCCGCCCAGCACGAGACTGCACAGCGCAGCGCGTGCGGACAAGAAGCGGACCGCCGCGGCAATTCTGGAGGGAGCATGGTTCACGGGCATGTTGATTTTCTTGTCTGTGTTTTTTTGGTGGCTCACGGCGCCATCGTCATTTGCAGCGACAACGGCTGGCCATCGCGCAACACCGAAAATGATACGTCACCGGCCTCGTTCATCAAACGGTAGAGCTCTGACAGATTGGCCATGTCGTTGAGAGCAATGCCATTGACTGCAGTGACAATGTCATTGGTCTTGAAACCCAGCTGCACGAAATCTTTCAGACGGTATCCCGGGCTCAGGCTGTAGCCGATCAGTTGTCCGTTGGCGACTGCGGGTGACACTTCGATGATTTCAGCAAGACGCGCTTGCGCCTGTTTGATCTGTTGCTCAGCCGCTTGCGGTGCATTCGAGCCAGCAGAGGGACCGGCAGGCAAGGTCACAGATCCGCTTGCCGGCATCAGCCGTGGCGTCACGACATTCGCAACGCGGGGTTCCTTGTCATCACCATAGAGCCACAGGGCCTGTTCAATGCCGTTGTTGGACAGGATGACGTGATCCTTTTCCACGCGCGACACGGTTACCGACACACCCACCGGCAAGGTTTCACCAACCCGATAACCGTGCTGCCGGCTGTTGCTGACGATGATGGCGATGCTGTCAGCCGCGTTGCTGCCAACGACAACACCTTCGAGCGTGAGGCCGAGATCAGTGGCCGCCACCATCGGCACGCGGCCGGCCTCTGTGCCGGCAACCGCGCCGCCAAACAGACCAAGCGCCTGTACCGCAGGCAGGTCGACATCCGTCGCGGGCAACGCAGTTTGCCCGGCAGCCGCAGTTGCAGTCGTGAGCTGTGCCGCCGCTCGCCAATCCCGCACTGCCAGCGCGCCCCGTCCCGCCAGCGCCACCAGCAAGACCACGACAACCAATGCCGACAGCGCAATCCGCCCGACCTGCAAGGCCCGGAAAGTCGATTTTGGGGTGTCGTTGAGGAGGCTCAGCAAGGGAATGAGTGTAAATAAGGGAGTGTTTGCAGCTTACCACGCTATCTGGCCCATTGCCGCGACACAGGCGCGTCCCTATCCTTGCCTGCTGATCCTTACGGTCCTGTTCACGGAAAGCATGGAAATCCTGGAAACTCTGAAGCAAGTGGAACGCCACGACGTGCAAGTGCCTGAACACCTGTCACCGCGGTTGTTGCAGCACCTGCAGGACATCATCCAGAACTTTGCCTGCTCGTTGGACATTGAAGAAACCCTCGCCGTCACGCTGCAGAGCCTGATGAAGAACATGCATACCGAGGCTGCCTCGGTGTTTCTGCTGACGAATGATCGCGAGAATCTTATCTGTCGCGCCTGCGCCGGCCCGGTCAATCTCGGCGGCCTCACAGTACAAGCCGGCACCGGCATCGTCGGCACCACGGTCAGCAGCGGCAAGGTCCAATTGATTCGTGACACCCGCCAATCCGGCCTTTTCTTCGGCGGCGTTGATGAAACCACTGGCTTCTCCACCCGCTCGATCCTCTGCTCACCGCTGATCGTGCAGGACGAAATCCTCGGCGCCATCGAACTGATCAACAAGATTCCGTCGCTGGACAATCCCGATGGCCTGTTCGACGAAATCGACGGCCAGTTGCTGGGCATCCTGTCGGCATCGGCCGCGCTGGCGATCCGCAATGCCCGCATGGCGCGTGAATTGGTCCTGACTGAATCAGTCAAGCAGGAGCTGAGTCTCGCCCGCTCGATCCAGGAGAGCTTTCTGCCACCCTTCGCCGAGCAGCACCCGTTCGTCGGCTTGAACATTGCGGCGAAGAACGTGTCGGGCGACTTCTTCGACTACCTGAAACTCGACGATGGGCGCTACAGCTTCAATATCGGCGATGTTTCGGGCAAGGGACTCAATGCCGCCCTGCTGATGGCGCGCGCCAGCAGCCTCTATCACTGTCTGGCCAAGACGCACCATTCACCGGCTGCGGTACTCCGCATCATCAATGAAGAACTGAGCGAACACACGACGCGGGGCATGTTTGTGACAATGATTGCCGGCATCTTCGATCCGGCTACCCGTCAGGTCACGCTGGCCAATGCGGGCCATCTGCCAGCTATATGCCATCGCAAACATGACCCCGCAAAAAGCCCTACAAACGAAGGGTCATTCGAATTGTTCGAGTCCACCAGTTTGCCGCTGGGCATCCTGCCGGACCAGGTTTTCACCGAAGTCAGTTTCTCGCTGACAGGGGGTAGCCTGTATTTGTATACTGACGGTCTGTCTGAAGGCTTGGCACGGGTGCTGAAACAGCCGGATGTTCCCGGCAATCTGCAAACCTTGATCGTCAAATATAGCCATCTGCCCAGACAGCAACGACTACAGCAGTTTGCACACGACGCGTCCCGGCTGGATTACAGCTTCGACGACCTGACCATTTTACTAATCGAAGATTAGGGAATGACTGCAA
>JAZKEH010000335.1:6926-15538 GCA_040387155.1 Pseudomonadota bacterium
GCGTGAGGCGTTGGGCAAATGTGGGGAATCAGAAGCAGTGGTCAATAACGTAGTACTGGCAGTGGGCGAAGCCTGCATGAACATCATCCAGCATGCCTATGGCACCCGCGACCAGGGCGACATTGTGCTGGAAGTAGAAATGGAGACAAACGCGAAAGACATGGCAGCTGATACCAAGCGCAGCCTGGTGTTCCGGCTGACAGACTTTGCCAAACACAAGTCCTGCGCCGAACAGATGCGGTCACGCCCACTCGATGAAATCAGACCCGGCGGCCTTGGCTGCCACATCATCAACGAAGTGATGGACGAAGTGAGTTTGCTGGATAGTCCAGGACCCTGCGGCAACGTGCTGCAGATGCGCAAGAAATTGTCGGGCGGCTCTGCTGCCTGACTGAATTATCGATACCTATAAAATTGGAATGCCAAAAAATGGATAGCAGTATGGAATGTACCCTCAAGTCAGAGACCGGCTTTGATCTCCTTGAACTCAGTGGCGAGGTGGATCTGCACTTTTCGCCGAAGTTGCGCGAGAAAATCCTCGGCTCTCTCAAGATCGGCAACCCGCTGCTGATCGACATGGAAAACGTGAGCTACATCGACAGCTCCGGCATTGCGTCGCTGGTGGAGGGTTTCCAGACTGCCAAATCGTCCAAACTGGCCTATGGTCTGCTGAATATCAGCCCCACCGCGCTGCAGGTCCTGACGCTGACCAGACTCGACAAGATTTTCAACCTGTTTTCCAGCACCGAACAATTCAAGCAGCAGCTGTAATCATGTCCGACGCCGGCACCAGCAATACCCCAGGCAGCAATGCCATCTCGATACGCGATCTGGTGGTGGACTATGGTCCGCGCCGCATTCTGAGCGATGTGGATCTCGACATCCCGATGGGCCAGATCATGGTCATCATGGGACAGAGCGGCGCGGGCAAGACCACGCTGTTGCGCTGCATGCTCGGCCTCAAGAAGCCGACCAGCGGGAGCATCAATATCCTTGGTACTGATATCGCCACTGCCAAGCAGCGCGACATCAACAAGGTGCGCAAACAGATAGGCGTAGCATTTCAGGGCGGTGCGCTGTTCTCGTCAATGTCAGTCGCCGAAAACATCCAGCTGGCCTTGCGCGAGCACACCAACCTCGACGAAAAGACCATTGAAATCATGACGCGCATCAAGCTCGACATGGTCAACATGCTGGCGGCCGAGAACCTGATGCCGGCGGAACTTTCTGGTGGCATGACCAAGCGCGCGGCGCTGGCGCGCGCGATCATCATGGACCCGAAACTGCTGTTCTTCGACGAACCGTCCGCCGGTCTTGATCCCAGCACGGCTGCCGATCTGGATCAGCTGATCATCACGCTGAAGAACACGATGCGCATGACGATCATCGTCGTCACCCACGAACTCGACAGTATCTTCAAGATCGCCGACCACATTGCAGTGGTATCCGCCGGCCGCATTCTGGCTACGGGCACGCCGCAGGAAATCACGGCGTCCACCGATCCTGAAATCCAGGGCATGCTGAAACGCAAGCCGCGTGAAACCATCATTGATACCGATGCCCATCTGGCCCGCCTCGTCGGTGGCCAGGCATGAAACATTCGCAGTATTCACAAGGCAGGACCTGATGCTGAACGCAATAGAAAGTCTAGGCGCGAATATCATCGCGTCGCTGGAACGCACGGGGCGCACGTGTAACCTGCTGCTAATCGTGCTGTGGGAATTGCTGCAGCCGCCGTACCGTTTGTATCCCATCATCAAACAGATGTACTTCATTGGCGCCCGCTCGCTGATGCTGATCGTCGTTTCCGGCGTAACGATAGGCATGGTGCTGGGTCTGCAGTTCTACAACATTCTCGAACGCTTCGGTTCAGTCGATTTGCTGGGTTCCGGCGTAGCACTCAGCGTCATTCGCGAGCTCGGTCCGGTAATGACGGCACTGATGGTCGTCGGTCGTGCCGGCTCATCAATCACGGCCGAACTCGGCATCATGCGCATTACCGAGCAGGTGGACGCGCTTGAATGCATGGCAGTGTCTCCACACAAATTCCTGATCGGGCCCAAGTTGATAGCCGGCTTGTTATCAGTGCCGCTGCTGACCGCAGTATTTGATTTTGTTGCGCTGTTTGGGGGTTATTTCGTCGGCGTTGTCATGTTCGGCATCGGCGAAGGCTCCTACATGAATGGCATGATAGACGCGGTTGAGTGGAGCGATGTCAGGCTGGGCCTCGTCAAGTCGCTGATCTTCGGATTGCTGGTGACACTGATCTGCTGCTCGCGCGGTTTCTACATGCATTTGACGAAGGCCGGCTCGCAAGGCGCCGAAGGTGTCAGTTCGGCGACTACCGACGCCGTCGTGCTGTCATCGATTACGGTGCTGTTCAGCGACTTTCTGATCGGCGCCCTTATATAAGTTTGCAGGAAAGGAGATATCCATGAAAAAACTCAACATCCAGCTGGTAACGGGCCTGTTCGTCATGCTCGGCCTTGCTGCCTTTACCTATCAGGCGGTCACCATTGGTGGCGCCAGAATCAGGCAGCAGCCGGGCTACACGCTGACGGCGCGCTTTGAGTCGATCTCGGGTTTGCGGGTTGGCGCCATCATTGAAGCCGCTGGTGTGCGTGTTGGCACTGTGTCGGGCATCACCTTCGATCCCGACAACTATCAGGCCATCGTCAACCTGCGCATCAACGAAGGTGTGCCGGTCAGCGAGGACGCGACCGCCTCCGTGCGCACCCAGGGCATCATTGGTGAGAAATACATCAAGCTGAGCCAGGGTGGTTTCCCCGAGATGCTGGGCGATGGCTCAGAACTCAGCGCCACCGAATCGGCCATCAGTCTTGAAGAGCTGGTAGGCCAGTACATCTTTTCATCGAAAGAGTAAGTTCACCGGACTTTTTTCAGGAATCAACCATGAATATGACGCAACGTTTTCACCATCTGGTGGTTGGCGCCGTGGTATCAACCAGCCTGCTGACCACCATGCCGTTACTGGCACAGGAGCCAGCTGTGCCAGCAGCCCCCGCCGAAGAGGAATTCTTCGACTTTGACGAAGGCGAATCCGACGCCCTCACCATCAGCGATCCCCTGGAAGGCATGAACCGCGCCTTCTTTGGCTTCAACGACAAGTTCTACCGCTATGCTGCCAAGCCCGTAGCACGAGGCCTGCGCATACTGCCGGTACCGGTGCGCCAGTCGATGGCCAACTTCTTCAACAATCTGGGCGCCCCTGTTTCTGCCGCCAGCGCATTGCTGCAGGGAGATGTTCGCAACGCTGGTACCGAACTGGGACGCTTTGTGCTGAATACCACTGCCGGGCTGGCTGGCTTTCTTGACCCGGCCACCGATGTAGGCCTGATCCAGGATGAAGAAGACCTTGGCCAGACACTCGCCCGCTATGGCGTCGGTCATGGTGTCTACCTGGTGTTGCCCTTCCTGGGATCGACCAGTGTGCGTGATGCCATTGGCAGCACAGCAACTTCCCAGCTCAATCCCCTCTACGAGGAACTCGAGCCCGGTCAAATCGCCGCCATTAACCTGGTCCAGGCCGAAGTGGCCCTGTCCCTGGACGCAGATACCTACGAAGCGTTCTACGACACCGCCATTGATCCCTATTCATTCTTCCGCAGTGCCTGGCTCCAGAATCGCCAAGGCAAGATTGATCAATAGCTGATCAATAATCGACCAACAGTCGAGCAGGGGCGGGCTACCGCCCTTCGCGAAAATAATCAGCCTATTCAGTAATCTACCTTAAGCTGATGTTCACCCGGCCACGCTATAATTTGCGCTGCCTCCAGATGGGGGCGACTGGCACCCGCTAGACCGCCAGCCCTGTTGGCCTTAACCAGGAGGTTGTCCGTGACTCTTTTTAATTCCGTCCAGAATCTGTTCAAACGCACTGCCCGTCAGGCAGCGCCCGCCCGTCGCTTGTTGCTGGCCGCTGGCCTGCTGCTGCCCCTGGTAGCCTTGGTGCCATTTGCCCGTGGCGCCGACGAAGCCACCCCGACTGCTGCCGTAAAGGCTGTCGTCGATACTGTGCTGGGCATCCTGCGCAAACCCGATTTTTCCCTGGCAAAGGACGGCGCCACCATCAGCGCTGAAATCAAGCGTGGCTTTGACGATCTGGCAATGGCGCAGAGCGTGCTGTCCACCAACTGGAAAAACGTGGATGCCGCCAAGCAGAACGAATTCAAGGCGTTGTTGCTGAAAACCATCGAAACCACCTATCTCGGCCGTATCACCGTGTATACCAATGAGACTGTCGAATTCCGTGGCGAAGAAGTGAAGGACAACCGCGCAACGGTGCGTTCGGTCATCCTCAGCAAGAATGGTGAAATTCCGGTTGCCTACAAGTTGCGCAAGCGCACAGATGGCTGGTTCATCTATGACGTTGAAGTCGAAAACGTCAGCATGGTGAACTCCTATCGTGACAGTTATCGCGCCGTTTATGCGAAAGACGGCATCGACGGCCTGCTTTCGCAGATGAAGGCCAAGATTGCGCAGTTGGAAGCGACGCCGGTTTCCGAGCGCCCGCTGGATCCGGCAGCCGCAGCAGCTCCCGCGCCCTGATTCCTGTTCCGCCGCTGCAAAGCGGCGGAATATCGAAGGGTTTCGTGCAAGTTTGAGCGGAAAAGCGCAAGATGCGGCGCTTTTCCACATTTATTCACCTCTCCAGCTTGTCTGGGGGGCCGCGCTCCATGGTAGAATTCGCGCCGCTTTTTCCCTCCCGTCATTTTTGATCGCTCCTTTGGAAAGCCTTTAGCCAGCCCTTTGAATCACACTTTGAAAAGTCCCGTCTCTTTACTTCAAGCAGAACCGAAACACTCCATGGCACAAGTTTTAAGTTTGAAAGAACTTCGCACCAGCAACGTCCTTAAAGTCGAAATTGCCAAACTTGAAGAAGAGCGCAATCAGTTGCTTGAGCAACTGGAGCGTGCCCGCCAGTTGGAGAAGAAACTGCGCGACGACCTGGTCGACCACAAAAAGGACTTTGAACACCTGGAGCGTCAGTTCGACCATTTCGCCGGCATCGAAGCCGAGTTCGAAGCCCTGCAGCAGAAAGTGCAGATGGAACGCCTTGAACAGCTGATCGACGGCGACAAGAAGGATTCCGTTCTGAACACCCAGCTGAAAAAAGCCCGCGAAGAACTGAAAGAAGCCGCTGACGAACTGAAAGAACTCAAACAGCTGGATCCTGAGCGCCTGAAGCGCCAGGTTGCCGATCTGAAGAAAAAGACCGGCCAGCAAGCTACCGACAACACCAGCCTTAACACCGCCCTGGTCAAAGCCCGCAAGGAACTGAAGGACATCACGACGGAAAAGGAAAAAGCCGACACCGAACTGAAGGCGAGCCGCAGCGGTACCGACTTCTTCTGGCAATCAGTCGAAGGCACCTGGGTGCTGTACGAATGCAGTATCGTTCTCAAGGATGAAACCGTTGCCGACCCCGAGAAGCACAAGCGCATTCGCTGCCTGCATACATTGACCGGTGTTAGCGCACTCACCTCAGGCAAGGACGACAACGACAAGGCGCTGTGGCTTGGCTCTGTCGAGATTCCGGACGATGTTTCCGTCGAAGCCGGCAAGCGATTGCTGAGCATTGCTGCCGAACTGGAAGACAACAAGGAAGCCGGCAAAGACGGCAGCAAAGCCAAAGAGTAAACGCAATGCCACTGCGGTTTGCAGTGGCTACTCTCTTCGCTATCCCCCGCCCGCCGCTGTTCCCTCCCGCGCCAGACACTGGAATCCCCCGCAAGTTGATGCGCTTATCGGCTATCATTGCCTTTTTGTTGAACAACCTCGGTATTGCCTGTTCCAGAAGGTGCCCGTCCCAGAGGTTGCCCGCTCCTGCTGGTCCCGTTCTTTTTGAAAGTGATTTCGCATGCTTCTGGAAATGATCAGTACCGGCGAAGAAGTGTTGTCGGGCCAGATAGTGGATACCAATGCAGCCTGGTTTGCCGACTGCATGATGAATCTTGGTGTCGAACTGCAGCGCCGCAGCACTGTTGGTGATCGCATGGATGATCTGATCAATATTTTTCGTGAACGCAGCCACGTCGCCGATCTTATTCTCGTCAATGGCGGCCTTGGTCCTACCAGCGATGATCTCACTGCCGAAGCCGCTGCCCGCGCTGCCGATGTGCCGCTGGTCGAACATCAAGGCTGGCGCGAACACCTCGAAGACTGGTTCCGCAAGCGCGGCCGCACGATGGCGGCCACCAATCTGAAGCAATGCCTGCTGCCTCGCGGCGCCATTCTCGTCGACAACCCCGCCGGCTCAGCGCCGGGCTTTCGCTTGCAACTCAATCGCGCCTGGCTGTTTTTCACGCCCGGTGTACCGTTCGAGTTCAAACAGATGATCAATGAAGGCTTTGTGCCCTTCTTGCGCGAACAGTCGCAGCAGCTGGCTGGCGACGTTGAAGCCACTCGCCTCTGCAAGCTGCTGACCTTTGGTCATGGCGAATCCACACTGGCCCAGCGCATCAACACCTTGCCGATGCCCGAGGGCATCACGCTGGGGTACCGACCCTCAGCTCCGCATGTGGAGATCAAGGTATTTGCGCGCGGTGAAGCGGCGATCGCACAGCAGGATGCCTATGTCGCGCAACTGCAGCACTTGCTCGGTGATGCTGTTGTCTCCAGTCGCTCTGCAACGCTGGCAGAAGAAGTACATCAGTTGCTGCTGGCGCAAACGGGCAAGCTGGCGTTGGCAGAATCCTGCAGCGGCGGCATGCTGAGCAGTCTGCTGGTCGAATTTCCCGGCAGCTCAAACTATCTGCAGCATTCGATCGTCAGCTATTCGAATGCTGCCAAAACAAAATTCTTGCAAGTGGAGACCAGCGTGCTCGAAGCACACGGCGCCGTTTCCACTGAAACCGCAATCGCGATGGCGCGTGGCGCACGTGAGCAGCTGGATGCCGATTTTGCGCTGGCCATTACCGGCATTGCCGGCCCCGACGGTGGCAGTGAAGAAAAGCCGGTCGGCACCGTTGCCATTGCCTTGTGTGATCGTCAGACGACCTGGGTACAAGTAGTACAACTCGGACAACGTTCACGCACCCTGGTACGCACAATGAGCTGTGCCGTTGCGCTCGACATGTTGCGACGCCACCTGCTCGGCACTGAACCACTGGTGAGTTATCCGTTCGTCCCCGCCCGCCAGGCGTATCAGGAGGCTCGCCATTAAAGTGGTCTTCTCGATACGCTGGAAGCTGATCTTTTCCATCATCCTGCCGTTGTTACTCATAGCAGGTGTTGTCATGGGCCTGACTTTGCGTCGCGTCTACGATTCCGCCGTGTTTACGCTGCAGGAACAGCATTTGCGCGAAATCAGTCTGCTCGCGAATAGCATCGACAACGAGCTGACCTCGCTCGCGGGCAATGTGGATGACACCGCGCGTTTTCTCAGTTTGAAGCCCAATCTCGAACCCGCCTCCATCTATCAATTGCTGGAAGACACCGTTCGCAGCAATCCGCTGATCTATGGCGCCGCTGTCGCGTTCGAGCCCTTCGCTTATCGCAACGACATGCAATTGTTTGCGCCCTATGTGTTCGACCGCGATTACAAACGCGTCGATATCAGCAGTGTGCTCGGTGACTACACGACCAATCGGGCGCCGTGGTACCAGAGCGTCAAGAATTCGCACGAGCCGGCATGGAGCGAACCCTATTACGACAGCGGCAGCGGCCAGATGCCCATCGTGACCTATTCGGTGCCAATTCTTGCCGGCGATACTTTTATCGGTGCTGCGACCTTTGATCTGCGGCTGGATTTGTTGAATCAGCGTTTGTCGACTCGCATGAACCCATCGCTGTTCATGATCATGAGCCCGAATGGTCGCTTCATCGCGCATTACGACAGCGAGCAGATTCTCGAGTCCGGCCTGGCCGACATGACTGCGACGTCGGTGAACTCGCAGTTCCAGTCAATCACTACGCGCATCAAGGCAGACGAAACCGGCATGGGCGTCGTCAACAATCTCTACCTCGATGGCACCATCGTCTCGGGAAATCTCTGGATCAGCTACACACCAATCACTGAATCCAACTGGAATCTCGCGACACTGGCGTCGGAAAGTGAATTGATTGCCCCCATTCGCGATCAGATCGAAATTGCCTTGCTCGGACTGAGCCTCACCGTTGCACTTACCTTCATCCTGGTGTGGCTGATGAGTTCACGCATTACCAACCCGATCAAGAAACTGGAAGCTGCCGTGTCGGAAGTGGCGCGCGGCAAACTCGACACCAACATCGAAAACATCCGCTCAATGGATGAACTCGGTCGTCTCAGTATCGGCTTCAACCGCATGTTGAAAAACCTGAAGAAGCAGATCGAACTGCAGAGCCAGCAGGAAACCGCGCAGCGCCTGGTCGAACGCGAACTGCAGATGGCGCGCGAGACGCAGAAGTCGTTGCTGCCGACTGAATTTCCGCCGTTCCCTGATCGCAAGGAGTTTGAACTGCATGCCGTCAACCAGGCCGCGCATCATGTGGCCGGCGACTTCTTTGATTTCTTCCTGATCAATCCCAAAACGCTGATCTTTGTCATTGCCGATGTAAGCGGCAAAGGCATGTCGGCAGCGTTGGTAATGGCGGTGACCCGTACCATCGTG
>JAZKEH010000336.1:0-2027 GCA_040387155.1 Pseudomonadota bacterium
ATTCAAACGCGGGACTGTCTTCAAACTCCTCTTCCAGGTGCGGATACCCCTCACAGCCAATATCCAACGCCCTCCCACTGTGATGCTCGCTATAACCCGGCGCCGCATTCACCTGCAGGATTTCTTCGATGAACTGGCCACGATCCAGTTTGCGCTGGATCAGCTGCCGCTGGTAATCATGGCTGCGATAGGCCGACACCAATAACAAGGTAATACCCTCCGCCGCGGCAGCAGTTTGCATACGCTGCCAGGCATCAGCCGTAGCGGCATCGAGTTGGGCAGGACGGCCAAAGGCGTCGTTACCGATGGAGACGAGGTTGGTGCACTCGGGCTGGGACGGCAGCCCGCATTTGCGGGGGTATTCTGCCGGGATGCCCAGCGCCATGTGGATGGCTTCAAGCATGGCCAGTATTCCTTGGTCAGATCAGGCATTAGCGTTTGCCAATAATGCCACGGCCCCGCCTTAAGTGGCTCTCGCTCGCAGAATTGAAAGCCGCCACACGCCTTGTCCGTAATTCACTATAATTTGGCCACTATTCAATTATGGCGTTCGCCCCATCTGACTATGATGAGCGAACGCTTCCAGGAATCGGTCCATGTCCCAGCTTCCAGTCATTGTCGGGTTTGGCGGTATCAGTCCCGCCGGCCGCAGCTCCCACCACTACGGCTATCGCCGGCTGGTGTTCGACAAGCTTGGGCAGACTGACCAGCGGCAGACCCTGCAAAACCTCGCAGTGCTTACCGGCCTGTTGAAACAGCAGGATTCACAGTGGGTCGATGCCAGCAACAACCCGGTCGAACTCTCCGCCTTCCTCGCCAGCAACCAGCAACTGCTGCTCGACAACACGCTGATCCGCAAACTCGAAAGCAATCTGTTTGATCCCGCGCATCTGCCCATGCATACCCCGTTGTCGCTGGAAAGCGCCGATGGCGTAACGGCGCTGCGTTGTGTGGTGCCTTCACGCAAGCTGCCGAGAATATTGCCGGCGAATTGGCATGTCGTCAGCAACGACGGCAAGAGCTGTGTAATTGAAGTGCAAGGCGCACTGGATGTGATGGTGAAGGACAGCTTTGTCAGCCCCGTCAACACAGCAGGCCAATTACCGACGGGCTTTGCACCCGAATCACTCTACCCTGCCCGCAGTCATCCGCGTGGTTTGCAGATGACGCTTTATGCAGCTTCCGATGCGTTGTTCTCACTCGGTCTTGATTGGGAATTGATTCAATCGAAAGTCGCGCCCGATCAAATCTGTGTATATGCCGGCAGCAGTTTGAATCAACTCGACTACGACGGTTACGGCGGCCTGCTGAAAGCCCGTTTGCTCGGCAAGAAAATCACATCGAAGCAATTGCCGCTTGGCTTTGGCGAAATGCCGGCTGACTTCATCAACGCCTACATGCTTGGCAACATCGGCAATACCGGCACCAATCTCGGCGCCTGTGCGTCGTTTCATTACAACCTGAGCCAGGCGATCAATGACATTCGTCGCGGCACGCATCGTGTGGCCATCGTTGGCGCCAGCGAAGCACCGATCACACCGGACATCATCGAGGCGTTCGCCAACATGGGCGCACTGGCGGATGACGCTGGCATGATTGAACTGGACAAAGCGCTTGGTCGCACTACCCCCGATCATCGCCGCGCCTGCCGTCCCTTCGGCACCAATATCGGTTTCACACTGGCAGAATCTGCGCAGTTCTTCGTGTTGTTTGATGATGCACTCGCGATTGAACTCGGCGCGACAGTTCATGCCGCCGTGAATGATGTATTCATCAATGCCGATGGTTACAAAAAATCCATCGCCAGTCCTGGTGTTGGCAACTATCTGACGATGGCGAAGGCTGCCGCTGCGACACAGGCCGTGCTCGGCGCGCAGAGCTTGCAGCAACGCAGCTTCGTGCAGGCCCATGGCACCAGCACGCCGCAGAACCGCACCACAGAATCCGCTATTTTTTCCGATGTAGCGCGCCACTTCGGCATAAGCAACTGGCCCATTGCCGCCGTCAAATCCTACCTCGGTCATTCC
>JAZKEH010000337.1:0-3553 GCA_040387155.1 Pseudomonadota bacterium
CCAAGTAAAGGGTGAGAGTATGAAAATCCCTAACAAGGCGCCCAAGAGCGACAAATTAAAGCCGTCATGCCTTTTGCAAAGGGCGCAAAAGCCACGCCAGCTTCACTTTGCGCCCTGGCAGCGGCGTTAACAGGCAGGAGTAGCAAATGCTTAATCGTCAAGGATGGAAGTTTGTTGCACGAGACGCGCTTGCATTGTATGTGTTGAGCTATTTGATTCGCTTCGCATTACGAGCGATTCTTGGTCTGCCCGAGCCGCCTTCAGCACTGGCTGAATTGTCTGCGGGCGCGTTGGTTCTCTTGTTCGGAGTGCTGTCCTTCGGGGTGGTTTCGTTCTACACAAGAAATGAAGTTTGGAAACATCTTGTTGCCGTTTCAGCGATTCTGTATGTGGCCTCAGCTGTAAAAAATGTTGTAAGCCTTTCCATGCAGCTACCTGAGTTCAATCTATTTCTCGTCATAACTGCTATCACACCCCCTCTCATCCACTATTCGCTTGTCGCGTCGATTGGTGGATATTTAGGGCTGAAACTCAAGCATCGGCGCAACGATAGGCGTGCTGCTAGCTAAAAAAGGCGGCAAAACCTGAGAGATACCGCTGGTTTTCCTCGAACGCAAGCAGGCTGAGAATCGGCCGACAGCTCATGCACAGCACGTAGATTGGAGACAGTTATGGATTCAAAGTACTCAGGCCATTGCCTCTGCGGTGACATAAGCTATTCCGCTGACGCGGAACCGGTGTTCACCGGCAATTGTCACTGCAAGGATTGCCAACGAGCATCGGGTAGCGCGTTTGTCGCCGCCATGATTTTTCCGGAAGACCGTGTTGTTGTGCAGGGTGAGGCGAAATATTTCGAATCGAAGGCCGACAGCGGCAACATCCATAAACGGGGCTTTTGCCCTAACTGCGGCTCCAGAATGTTTGCAAAATTCAGCGCCATGCCTGGAATGCTCGGCGTTGCAGCTGGCACATTGAATGACTCTTCAAGTTATTCACCGAAGCTGGATTTTTTTGTAGCGAGCGCTGCCGTCTGGGATCATATGGATCCGCAGCTACCCAAAAAACAGGGAGCCCCGCGCGCATAGCTTCGTGAAGGGTTAACCAAAAGGAGGAAATACCATGGGACTGTTGGACGGCATGCTGGGCAACGCATCCAAAATCGATGCGGCAAAAATTCAAGCTGAGTTCCAGCAACTGCTGGCACCGGGTGAAAAGGTGGAACATGCCTATCAATTGATTCGCGACTATCTGGTCTTCACCGACAAGCGCTTTGTGCTGGTGGACAAACAGGGCATCACGGGCAGCAAGGTCGAGTATCACTCGATCCCCTACAAAAGCATCACGCATTTCAGCATTGAAACCGCCGGCACGCTGGATCTGGATGCTGATCTCAAGATCTGGGTATCCAGCACGGCGGAACCGATACAGAAGAAGTTCAACAAGAAGCTCAGCATCTATGAAGTGCAGTCGGTGCTGGCGAGCTATGTGCTGAAGTGACCACCATAGGTTCTAGCCCAATCAGTCCGTATCCCCAAAACTTTATTGAAGTCCAATCCTCGCAATGACGGTCTACTGGTACACTCCGGCGCCACGCCCGGTGCGTTACCCGTTCAATAACCCGTCCCTTGGAAAGGAGCTTCATATGAAAATTCGCTTAATCACCGCCCTGCTTGCCCTGGCCAGTTCCGTTGCACTCGCACAGCAACCTGCTCCCGCCGCGGCCCCTGCTGCACCGGCTGAGCCGAAGCCGTTTGCGGCTGGCAAACCGTTGGCGGCCACCAATGAAAAAGGTGTGTTCACACCGATGTCGTCCAACGTGAAGGTCTACGGCAGTTTCCGTTTTGCCGAGAGTTGCACCTTTGATCCGGAGCGCAATCTGATCCTGGCAATGAACGCCGGCATCGCAAACAACCTGCAGGAGAACGATGGCTACGTGTCGCTGATCAATCCGGATGGCAGCGTGCACACGTCCAAGTGGATTGGCGCGACGCGTGATGGTCTGACATTGAACCACCCGCTCGGCAGTGCGATCAGCAAGGGTGTGTTGTACACAGTTGACGGCATCATGCTGCGCTCGTTCGACCTGAAAACCGGTGCACCGTTGAAAGCAGTCGAAGTGACGGGCGCTACCTTCCTCAATGGCATTGGCGTGGCTGACGATGGCACTGCCTACATGTCGAACACGCAACCGCCGCAGCGTATCTACAAGGTAACCGCTGCGGGTGAAGTATCGGTGTTCGTTGATGGTGAACCGCTGGCGACACCGAATGGTGTGGCAATTGATAAAGATGGCAACGTGGTTGTCGTCAACATTGCCAGCAGCGCCGTGCAGACGTTCGACAAGAGCGGCAAGTTGATCCTGACGGAGAACTCGGCCGAAGCCGGCAATGACGGTCTCGTCATCGCCGAAGACGGCACCAAGTACACCAGCAGTGTGCGCTTTGGCAGTGTGTCGAAAATTGCGAAGGGCAAACCGGCAGAAGTGATTGCCTCTGGTATCCCGAGCGCAGCATCAATGTGCTACGACTCCGTGCAGAAGCAGTTGGTGATTCCAATGAACCCCAACGATGCGCTGGCGTTTATCCCTCTGAATTAACGCGACCGCGGGGCTTGCGCGGTGCAGGCCCCTTGCCCGCGTGGCCCTTCGGACCGTAATTCTTGCCGGCGTTGGGCTTCGCAGCAGGCCCCTTGCCGGCAAATGTCTTCGCAATCGTTGGTTTGAAAGCGGGCTTCTTGACGGCAGCACTCTTGGCAGCAGCTGCAGCCGCTTTGTCTGCCCCCGCCGCTTCATCCAGCACGATGCCAAATTGCTCGCCGCTGAATTCAATCGTATCGCCCACGACTATCTGCTTGCGCTTGCGGGTCTCGACTTCGCCATTCACCTTGACCAGGCCCTGCTCGACCGCAGCCTTGGCTTCGCCGCCGCTTTCGCAGAGACCTTCGAATTTGAGAATTTTGTATAGCTCGACAGGTTGTCGGTTGATGCTGACGTTGCGCATGGCAGGAGTTCCGGCTGGATTGGCGCGCATGATGCCGGATTCAGCAGTGGCGGGATACCTTTAAAGGCCTGGTCTAGCGACCACCACCGCCGCCACCGCCCCCGCCACCACCGGAGAAGCCACCGCCGCCGCTGCCCGAACGCGTGCCGGGTGCAACTGCCGCCGACGAGATCGCCGAGTTGAAACTGCTGCCCACCGAGCGCGTGAAATCGCCCATGTGCGCCGCATTGAAGTGACCTGTGTACCAAAGCGGGTGATAGTGATGGTATGGCGAGCGCATGTCGTGCCGCATCGCGGCCAATGCCCGTTCGAAGCGCTCCGACCATGCGTGTTCGACGCCCAGCACAATCGCGTAGGGCAAATAGCGCTCGAACAACTCCGGCGTCAGTTCAGGCGGATTGCGCAGGTTCATCTCTTCCTTCTCGGCGACTTCGAGGTACAGTTTGAAGCCTTCCAGTTGGTCCATCAGCTTGCGCCCTTCCGGTGTTGGCGCACGCAACAACCAGGCAAAGGCGCCATGCACCAGCAGGATGAGGACGAAAATGCCGACTGCC
>JAZKEH010000338.1:0-4112 GCA_040387155.1 Pseudomonadota bacterium
CCCCCAGCCTGTCTTCCACCAAGGAAGCAACGGAAGGGGACAACAGGCTACAATTCGCTTTCTTAGCAATCCTGCAAGCAAGCTACCGTAGACCTCATGACCAAGCGCGATATTCTAGTTACCAACGCCCTCCCCTTTGCCAACGGCCCGATTCACCTCGGCCACATGCTCGGTTATATCCAGGCGGATATCTGGGTACGCTTCCAGCGCATGCAGGGACATTCGGTGCATTACGTGTGCGCCGACGATACCCATGGTACGGCGATCATGCTCAGTGCCGAGAAGGCGGGGCTGTCACCGGAAGATTTCATTGAAGGGGTGCGCGTTGAACACCATCGCGACTTCCAGCGCTTTCTGGTCGATTTCGACATTTACCACTCGACACATTCGAGCGAGAACCGCGAACTGGCGACGCTGATTTACCAGCGCATCAAGGCTGCCGGCAAGATCGCGACACGCAGCATCACGCAGTTGTTCGATCCGGAGAAAGGACTGTTTCTGGCCGATCGCTTCATCAAGGGCCAGTGTCCGAAATGCAAGGCAGCAGACCAGTACGGCGACAACTGCGAAGTGTGCTCGTCGACTTATGCGGCCACTGATCTGATCAATCCTTACTCGACGATTTCCGGCGCCACGCCGATAGTGAAAGAGTCGGAGCACTTCTTCTTCAAACTGCCTGACTTTGCAACGATGCTGCAGGAATGGACCCGCAGTGGCGTCCTGGTGCCTTCCGTTGCCAACAAACTGGCGGAGTGGCTGAACAGCGGCTTGCAGGAATGGGACATCAGCCGCGATGCGCCCTATTTCGGTTTTGAGATTCCTGGTGCACCTGGCAAGTATTTCTATGTATGGCTCGATGCCCCAATCGGCTACATGGCCAGCTTCAAGAAATTGTGCTCGCAGAAAGGCCTCGACTTCGACGCCTACTGGAAAGAAGGCGCCACCACCGAGCTGTGGCATTTCATCGGGAAGGACATCGTTAATTTCCATGCCTTGTTCTGGCCAGCGATGCTGGAAATTTCCGGTCATCGCAAGCCCTCGCAGATCAGCGTCAATGGCTTCCTGACCATCAACAACCAGAAGATGTCGAAATCACGAGGCACCTTCATCATGGCGTCGACTTATTTCGATCATCTGAATCCGGAATACCTACGCTATTACTTTGCGGCGAAACTGAGCAGCAATCCAGACGATCTCGATCTGAATCTCGAAGACTTTGCGTTGCGCGTGAATGCGGACCTTGTCGGCAAGGTCGTCAATATTGCGAGTCGCTGCGCCGGCTTCATCAACAAGAGTTTTGCTGGTGTACTGTCGCCGACTGATACGGAAGTCGCATTGACAGAAGAGTTCCAGCAAGCGGCGACAGAAATTGCGGCGCTCTATGATGCGCGCGAATTCGGCAAGGCGATGCGTGCCATCATGGCACTGGCTGACAAGGCCAACAGCTGGATTGCCGAAAAGCAGCCGTGGGTAGTTGCCAAAGCCGCACCGCAGTCGCAAGCCGTGCAGGACATCTGCAGCGTCGGGCTCAACCTGTTCCGCCTGCTGATCATTTATCTGAAACCGGTGTTGCCGAAGATGGCGGCGCAGGTGGAGGAATTTTTGCAGATTCCGGAATTGCATTGGCACAACAGCAAGAGCTTGCTGCTTGGCCATCGCATCGGCGCCTTTGCACCGCTGATGACGCGTATCGATCCACTCCACGTGGCCGCGATGCTGGAAGCCAGCAAGTCGAGCCTTGGCGCCACACCCGAGCCGACACCAGCAACCATTCCCATCGCATCACCGCTGGCGCAAGAACCGGTGGCGGCAGAAATAGAGTTCCCTGATTTTGCGAAAGTGGATCTGCGCATAGCGAAAGTGCTGCACGCCCAGCATGTTGAAGGTGCCGACAAGTTGCTGCAGCTGACGCTTGATCTCGGTCTGGATGCGGAAGGCAAGCCGGCCCATCGCAATGTGTTTTCCGGCATCAAATCGGCCTATCAACCGGAACAGCTGATCGGCAAGAGCGTTGTGCTGGTAGCGAACCTGAAGGCCCGCAAGATGAAATTCGGCTGGTCGGAAGGCATGATCCTCGCCGCCGGCGACGGCAAGGACATCTTCCTTATCGGGCCACATGAAGGTGCAGTGCCTGGTACGCGCGTGACATGAGCCGCCGCTAGAACGTAACGGTGCGCACTGTCATGTCAGCAAGTGTGAGACCACCAGTGTGCACGGCAACGGCTACGCGGAAATGTTCTGCATGATGCAACTGCAGGAAGCTCCATGCTGAAGGCTCCATACCTGTTTCAGGCGTGCTGAAAACCAGGGCGTCTGCTGCATCGAGCTGGAATGCAAAGGAGTCGAGCCCGAGCTGCAACCCCAGGCCTCGCGCCTTGACATAGGCTTCCTTCAACGTCCATATGCCAAAAAAGCAATCGCGCTGTCTGTCTGCAGCACAGTGTTTGATCTGCGCAGTTTCCGCTGGCGCAAAGAACCTTTCGGCCAGCGCCAGCATGTCCACAGTCCGGGTGACTGCTTCAACATCGACACCAATATCGGCATTCTGCGTTACTGCCAGTGCCAGCAATCCCTGCGTGTGACTGAGATTGAATGAGAGCGACAGGCCGGCAGCCTCTCTCTTGAGTTCAGGCTTGCCATGCGCATTGCAAACAAAGCGCAAACTCTGCGGCTCTTGCTGCAAGTAAGTACCCAACACGCTACGCACCAGCGCACGCGCCAGCAGAAAGCGCTGTTGGTCGACAGCAAAATGAAAGCGCTGCATGCGCTGTTGTTCATCACTGCTTAGCCAGGTGGAGTAACGCTGCTGCAGATCCACTGCCAACGGTGCTGGCTCGCTGGCCAGCCACAAATGCACCTGTCCGCTGGCAGGCAGCGGAATTGCCGATACGGACAATGCGGTCCCTGGCAGTAGTTCAGTCATCAGCGGCGTTTGAAGTTTTTCACGGTGAATTGGCGCACTGCCTCGTTGGTCAGCAGCAGTTGCACATCATCATAAATTATCGAGCCTGTGCGCACAGACGGCACCAGCAGCATCTTTGTCGCAGGATTATAGACAGCATGACTGGTCGGCAGCTTTGCCATTGGCTTCAAACTGTCGGGCCTGATCGCCAACACAGGTGAAGGATTACTTCCAACCAGATCGAGAGTGACTTCGTAAGGGCCGGCGCCTTCCACATTGACAGGAAAAGTTACCGACCCATCGCAAAGTTCAGTCAACACATCGTTGCTGAAAGTCTGTGAACACTGATACGGAAATACGACAGCGCCCGGCAGCACATTGGTGCTGTAGGCCCGATTGATAAGAACCAGATTACTGCGCCCTACCTGTGACGTGTTGGCTGCACCGTCCAGCGGCAGCAGTCCAAAGTGGCTACCGAAGGTTTCCGACAAGTCACCAATTTTCAACGATTCAATCTTGTCGATTACTTCCATGCCATACACCACATTGGCAAAGACCGTAAAACGACCAAACTCCTCGAGATCGAGATAACTGTTGTCATCCAGGTTGAAAAAGAAGCCGGTGCTGCTGTTGGTAGCCAGATTGATCTTGTCCATGCTGACCGTGCCACGCACGTTGGAGTGGCCGAATTCACTGCCGATAACGCCCTTGGAAACCACCGGGTCGAAATAGCCATCAGCGGCGATGTTGTAGGCGCCAGCCTTGATGAAATAGCCGGGGAGACTGTAGTGGACGATGTTGTTGGTGTAGCTGCCGCTTTCGACATTCAGCAGAAAATTGTCTACCGCCTGCGGCGCGCTGTCGCGCAACAGCTCCATGCACCATTCGCCCTGGCTTGACTGCATGCAGACATACCTTTGCGCCAGTGCCGGCCCACTCGCCAGCAACAGCATCGCCACCATCCATGGCCTTACTACGTTATATCGCATCACAAACTCCCGGAATCAGAGGGCCGCAAGGCTACCACAGACCCATTGCTGCTACTCCGGCCCGCTGACCTGTAGTTTAATTGCCCCTGTCTTTTCACACTTCCCTGTTCACGCTTTCCTTTTCTATGTCACCCCGGAGCCCCCATGCGCATCCTTCACACCATGATCCGAGTTACTGATCTCGACAAATCCCTCGACTTCTACACCAACGTGTTCGGCAT
>JAZKEH010000339.1:0-3772 GCA_040387155.1 Pseudomonadota bacterium
TGGCACGCTGGCGCTGATCAACATGAGGGAAGAACTCCTGAAACTGGAAGGTACTGCTGCTTTTCGCGAGGTGTTGGACCACGACTTCGCCCAGCTGTTCCGCGCCTGGTTCAACCGCGGCTTCCTGCAACTGCGCCGCATCGACTGGCAAACACCGGCACTGATACTGGAAAAACTGATCGAGTACGAGTCAGTGCATGAAATCAAAGGCTGGCCCGATCTGCGTCGTCGCCTGCAACAGGACAGACGCTGCTATGGTTTCTTCCATCCCGCGATACCGGACGTTCCGCTGATCTTTGTGGAAGTTGCACTGACCCATGGCATCAGCAACAGCATTCGTGAACTGCTGCAGCCCGCCACAACGACGACCAGCGACACCCCGTTCAACACGGCCGTGTTCTACTCGATCAACAACTGCCTTTACGGACTGCGCGGCATTTCGTTCGGCAACTTCCTGATCAAGCAAGTGGTTGAGGATCTCGGACTGTCGAATCCGGAAATACGCACCTTTGTTACGTTATCGCCGATACCCGGCTTCATGAAATGGCTCGCCAGCAAGCCGGAGTGTTTGCAGGCCTGCACGCCGGGTGAACAGGAATCGGTTGCCGTGCTGCTGAAACAAACGTTGATGGAAGGCCAGCTGCGCTATCACGCGGTGCTGCCGCAGTTGTTGCCGAAGCTGTGCGCCCATTACCTGCTGAATGCCAAGAGCCGCAACAAGCCGCTTGATGTGGTCGCCCGCTTTCATCTGGGCAATGGCGCGCGTCTCGAACGTCTGAATTGGCTGGCAGATCCCTCCGCCAACGGGTTGCAGCAGAGCGCCGGTCTGATGGTCAACTACCTGTATGACAAGGAAGCGCTGGCCCGCAATCATGAAGCCTATGAGCAGCGCAATGAGATTGTGGCTTCGCAGGCTGTGCGCAAATTGATCGAGTAGGCCCGGCAGACCCGTCATTCTGCAATGAAAGCGGGGAAATCGGGGTCTGCTTTTGGCTGGTCTCTTCTATTCGCCTATTGGCCTCTCGCCTGTTTGCCATTCCTTACCCATCATTCTTGCCCAAAAAGGTATAACCCATGAACAAGCTGCTTGTATCCCTGCTCTGCCTTTTCACGTTCAATATCGCCAATGCCGCCCCGGAAGACGATGTGCGCGCCGCCGGCCAGCAATGGGTACAGGGCATCAGCAAGGGCGATCCCGATTACATGGTGTCACTCTATGCCGACGATGCCATTCTGCACGGCACCGTCTCACCGGTCGTGCGCGAAGGCCATGTGCTGATCCGGGAATATTTCGCGGCACTGAGCAGTCCGCCGACCATGAACTTCGTCGAACCCCAGCATATCCGGGTCTACGGTGATGTCGCGGTCAACACCGGCAACTATGAAACGAAAATCGGTGACGCCGCGCCGGTGAAATTGCGTTACAGTTTTGTTTACCACAAGGTGAATGGCCAGTGGCTGATCGTCGACCACCATTCATCCCGCATGCCCGAGTAACCCCTACACTTCCAATTGGACCGCAAAGGAGATTGTCATGTTCCGCAAAGAGATGGTGAGTGCATTTTCGACTGTGTTGTTATTGACCGCTTGTTCCGGGGAACCGGAAACTGCAGCACCCGCTGCAGATGCGGCAAGTACGCCTGCTGCCCCGGCTGCGAGTGTGCTGCCTGCTGCCGTCGCCGCGCTGGGTGCCAGTGAACTGGCTTCCATCACTTACTCCGGCACGGCGTGGCGCGTGCGCAACAGTTTCCGCCAGACACCCAGCGCCAGCCCGCCGTGGCCCAGCCGCGACACCATCACCAACTATCGTCGCACCATTGACCTGACGACGCCGGCACAACCGGTATCGCTGGCGCTCGGCGACACCTTTGCATCCAACCTGTTTCTCGACCCGCCAGTCGCCGGCACTTATACGCAGAACATTCAAGCTACGCAGACAGCCTGGGGGCAGCAGCTTGAAGTGTGGCTGACACCGTGGGGCTTCCTGAAAGGGGCTGAACTGTATGGCGCCACTGAAGTACCGGCCACCGTGGACGGTGCGTCGCTGACGGCTGTGACATGGCAGACGCCCACGACACAAGTGTCGCCCTCGGGCCTGCAATACACCGTGACCGGGTACATCAATTCGCAAAATCTTGTAGAGCGTGTTGAAACAAAAGTGGAAGACGCCTTTATGGGCGACATGGCCGTGGCCAACGTCTACAGCGACTACAAGGATTTCGGCGGTGGCCTGATGGTGCCGGCGACGATTGAACAGCAGCGCGGCGGCGGCGGCATTTTTGGCGTCACAGTCGAAGCAGCCAGCGCCAACCCTGCCAACCTGGCAGAACTGACAACACCTCCTCCTCCGCCCACCCCTCCTGGTGGTGGCGCTCCGGCTCCTGCCCCTGCGGGTGGAGCTCCTGCAGCACCGGTTGAATTGTCCCAGCAAATAGCGGAAGGCGTTTACTGGATCAAGACTGGCTATACAGCGCTGGCGGTGGAGTTCACCGATTACATTGCCGTGTTTGAAGCTGGCGGTCCTGCCGGTCCTGCCATCGGAGAACAGATTCTGGCGGAAGTAAAACGTCTGTTCCCCGGCAAGGAGATCCGCTACGTCATCAACTCACATCCGCACTCCGACCATACCGGCGGCCTGCCGCCCTTCGCGCGTGAAGGCGTCACCATTGTGACCCATGCCAACAACGTTGATTTCCTCAACATGGCGCTGAGCACACCACGCACCTTGCTGGGTGAAGAAACGTTGATGCCGAAGTTTGAAGCGGTGAATGACATGTACGTGCTCGAAGATGCCAACCATCGTCTCGAACTGCATCACATTCCGAATGATCACACCGACGGCATGCTGGTAGCGTATCTGCCAAAGGAACGTGTCCTGATCGAGGCTGACTTTACGCTGCCGGTGAATGGCGCCAAGGCCAATCCGTTTGTTATCAACCTGGCCAACTATGTAGACACTCATGGTCTCGACTTTGATCAGTACCTGGCTGTGCATGCCGCAGCGGTGCCACAGACGAAGAAGGACCTGATGGCTACCATCGGAAAATAAGTCAGTCAGGTTTGTATAAGAAAATGGCGCAGCTGTGAGGTTGCGCCATTTTTTTTGAAGTCCGGTTAATATCCACCAACAACCGCAACCAAAGGACGAACGAAATGCGTAGTTCCCTCACGCGCCCCCAGGCATCCTCCGCAACAGCCCGCTCACTTCTTTTGCTTTTCTGTGGTTTTCTGACTTTTGCCAGCGGTATATCGGCACAGGAAACCAACATTCCAATGGCAACCCTGGTATTTGAACCACACCCTCTACCGCTGACCAATTTTACGGAACCCACCTTCGTTACCGTGGATTCTGCAACAAGCGCGGCCAAAGCAGGCGATACCTCTGGGTCCTATGCCGAACAAGATGCAGAACAGGAAGCCCTGCTGAATACAGCGTTGACGACTTATGGCGAGAACAGTGCAGAAGCAGTCACGGCCTTCGAAGCCTATGCTGACTGGAATCTGGATGCGTTTTTGCAGCGATCTTCTGTGGGGTCCGATGCGTCCCGCATGAATAGCTCGTCATTGAATACCATAACCCAGCCGGGGTCTCCTGGTGGTAGCGCGGCTGACATGGAGCTTGCCAGAAATGGAAACCCATTCCAGACAACGCTGTACAACCTCTACCTTGCCAAAAAACACTACCTGAGCGCGCTTGCCGTGCTGACGCAACAACCCGACTACAGCAATCCGCAACTGGTCACGCTGGAGCGCAAGTTACAGAAGACACTTT
>JAZKEH010000340.1:0-2323 GCA_040387155.1 Pseudomonadota bacterium
TTCATAAAAAAGACCTGCGGCATTTTAATAGTTATTAGAAGGCGGCCTGAAATACTTGAGAAGAAAAGCCGCGTCGCGAAGATCCGCTATAACCTTTCCCACGCCTGTATCGCCACCTTGCGCTGCAACCCCCAGCGATAACCGCCCAGCGCTCCGCTTTGCTGGATCACGCGATGACAGGGAATCAGCAGCGCTACCGGATTGGCGCCTACTGCAGTGCCCACAGCACGTACGGCTTTCGGCGCATCAATCTGCATGGCGATGTCGCCATAACTCACGGCGCTGCCACTCGGAATGCGCAGCAGCGCGCGCCATACCGCCAGTTGGAAGTTGGTGCCGCTGATGTGCAGCGGTAGTGGTTGAGCGGGAGTTTTGGCGGGCAGGTCCGTCATGATCGCGGCGACGGTGCTGGCAGCATCGGCGGAACGTTGATAGCTGGCGAGTGGCCAGCTTTTTTGCAGCAGCTCCAGTTGTGCGGCGCTCTCGGCCTTGTCATCGATGAATGCAGCGCGGCAGATGCCGCGTGGCGTTTGTGCGACAAACAACAAACCGAAGGGCGTTTCTTCAACACCGTGCTGGATCAACAAACCTTCGCCCTTGCTGCGAAACTCTCCAGGCGTTACCGCTTCGAGTTGCACGAAGTGATCATGCAGGCGCGATGCACTGCTGAGGCCGAGTGTGTCGGTGACTTGCAGCAGCGAGCCGGATTGCGTCAGCAGCTTCTTGCCGAGTTCGAGAGTGAGCACCTGCAGAAAACGTTTCGGCGTGGTGCCGGCCCAGCGCGTGAACAGGCGTTGAAAGTGATAGGGGCTCAGATGCACATGGCGTGCGACATCGTCCAGCGTGGGCTGCGCGGTGACGTTGGTCTGGATGTAGGCGATGGCGCTGGCGATGCGGTCGTAGTCGGATTTCATGGGTGTGTGCTGGTGAAGCATTAACTGCGATTGATGGAGACGCCGCCGTCGACCAGCATGGCGGTGCCGGTGACAAAACTGGACGCTGAAGATGCCAGAAACAAGGCGGCTTGTGCTATTTCTTCCGAGATGGCGATACGCTTGAGGGCGTAGAGGTTGCGTACGTAGTCGCGGATCTCCGGCGTGTGGGCGAAGCTGCGGCCCATTGGGGTGTCGGTGGCGCCAGGCAGCAGGGCGTTCACGCGCAAACCCTGCGGACCATATTCAGCGGCCAGGGTTTGCGTAAGCCCCACCAGCGCTGCCTTGCTGGCCGCATAGGCGGCCATGCCAGGAAAGCCTGCAGTCGTGCCAACGAACGACGACGTAAAAATCAGCGAGCCACTGCCGCGTTGCAGCATGGCAGGAATCTGGTACTTCGCTGCCAGAAAGGCGCTGTCGAGATTGATGTTCATCACCTGTTGCCAGTTGGCCAGTGTCATCGCAGTGACAGGACCCAACTCGCCCATGGTTGCCGCATTGTTGAGCGCAACATCCAACCCGCCAAACTCACTGGTGGCGATGGCAACCAGTCGCTCGGCAAAGGC
The DNA here is from genome assembly GCA_040387155.1 of Pseudomonadota bacterium. GTDB lineage: Bacteria > Pseudomonadota > Gammaproteobacteria > Pseudomonadales > Pseudohongiellaceae > CAILUG01. The sequence continues at coordinate 1,499 of JAZKEH010000340.1, forward strand.
TTCTTGCTGCACATCGCCAACCGCTGCGATGGCGGTGCCGCCTGCATTGCGGATTTCTGCTACTACAGCATCCAGTTCAACCTGTCTGCGGGCGGCCACTACTACGCTGGCACCGCTGGCAGCGAACAACAGTGCTGCAGCCTGACCGATGCCGGAGCTGGCGCCGGCGATGATGGCAACTTTGTGCTTGAGTGTGTGCATGAACTTTCCTCGTGTTGAATAGACACACGAGGATTGTCGGTGGCGGCGGAGAGGGGAGCGACCCGGATCTTGCGCAGTTGCCGGGTAGGTACGGGCACGCCATGGCGTGCCCGTACGGAGGAACTTTAGAAACGCGAGCGCAAACTCAGATCGATAGCGCGACGCGTATAGGAGTTTTTGCGTTCGAGTTCACTGAATGTCACGAACAACACCGTGGTGCCGGCAAGCGTTTGCTGCAGGTAGATGCTCTTGCCCTTGGTGTCAGTGGTGATGAGATTCTCGGTTTCCGGCGCATCGCTGTAGCTGGCACCGATGCGGGTATAGGGCCCCACCTGCCAGTTGCCGCCGAGTGCCCATGAGAAAGTCTCTTCACCGAACTGATCACGCACCATGCCAATGCTCGGCGTCAGCCAGGCATCAACACTGGGCAGGGAGTATTCAAGCCCAATCATGCCGCGCGTGGTGTTGCCATTGGCATAGGCGGAGTACTGCAGCGAGCCAGTGAGTATCACGGTGCCGAAATTTTCGGAGCCATCGGTCAGCGGCGTGCTGGCCAGCACACGGCCAAAAAACTCAGGCAGAAAATCATCATCGGGGGTGAAGCCGACAGCGACTTCAAGCGGC
>JAZKEH010000341.1:0-1799 GCA_040387155.1 Pseudomonadota bacterium
GTGAACCAGCAAGTGGCAGAGATGATGATCACGAAGGCGGGTTGTCGCGTGACGACTGTCAGCAATGGCCGGCAAGCCGTGGAAGCCTGGCTGGATGGCAAGTTCGATCTGATCTTCATGGATTGTCACATGCCGTCAATGGACGGTTATGAAAGCACGCAGATCATCCGTAACCATGAGCGTATGCATGGGCTGGCGCCGACACCGATTGTGGCGTTGACTGCCAATGTCGTGGGTGCCGATCGTGAACGGGCATTGAATCTCGGCATGTCAGACTATCTGACCAAACCATTCAAGTTCGAACAGATACACGAAGTGCTGACGCGCTATTGCCGCAGTGGGCCACGCATTGCCCTCAAGTCAGCGACGATGCTGATGGTGGCAGCGGCAGTAGAGGAACGGCGTCCCGTGCTGGATGCTGAAGTGCTGAATGAATTGATCGAGCTGGGCGGCGTCGGCGATACATCATTGCTGAACAACATTGTGCAGCTGTTCTTCCAGGACTCGCCGCAACTGCTGAAAGAGGTCAGGGACAGTCTCCGGCAGGGTGATTATGAGGAGTTGGCCCATGCGGCGCACGCATTGAAGTCGATGTGTCTATCCGTCGGTGGCAAGCAGTTTGCGGAGCTTTGTCGTCAGTTCGAACAGGCGGGCAAGCAACACAACACCAACGACGTAAAGGACAAGATCGACGACCTCATGCAGCAGTATGAAGATTTGTGCCGCGCCCTGAGCAGATTCGAACGCTCGGTCGTCGACAGTGGCGGCGATCAGCCCACACTGCCGCTGCAATAGGCCAGCACGCTCGAACCCAATACGTCGAGGTTGTAGCCCCCTTCCAGCACTGACAGCAGGCGGCCGTCGCAGTGACTGTTGGCGACTTTCCGCAACTCTACGCCAAGCCACCTATAGGTTGATTCGGTCAATCTGATGCTGGCAAGCGGATCGTTTGCGTGCGCATCGAAACCGGCGGACACCAACAGCAGCTCAGGCTGAAACTCTTCCAACTGTGGCAGCACCTGCTCGCTGAACAAGTCCTGGTACTCATCGTCCGCCATGCCATCGTGCAGTGGAACGTTGTGAATATTGCCAGCGCGATTTTCCCGCAGGGAGCCCGTGCCGGGGTAGTGCGGAAATTGGTGGGTTGACACATACAGCAAGCCTTGTCGTCCGACACAGATGTCCTGCGTTCCATTGCCGTGGTGCACATCGAAATCCATTACGGCTACTCGCTGCAGACCATGCGCCTGCATGGCGTGCAGTGCGGCAATCGCCACGTGATTGAATATGCAGAAGCCCATCGAGTGATCGGGGGTTGCGTGATGACCTGGCGGGCGAGTGAGACAAAACGCATGCTGCGTTTCTTTCTTCATCAATGCGTCAATGCCGGCACAGGCGCCGCCGACGCCACGCAACGCGGCGTTGAGTGAGCCGGGTGACAGGTGCGTATCCGGATCCAGCGAGTAGCGGCCTTGCCTGGGTGCAACGCTATTCACCTCATCCCATAACCCGGCATCGTGTGCCAATACCACCTGGTCTTTGGTACCGAGTGGTGCTTCAACGAATTGCAGCTGATTCTGCAATGGGGACTCGCGCAGTGCCTTCATGATGGAACGGAGGCGGCCGGCGTTTTCGGGGTGGTTGGGGCCTGGGTCGTGTTGGAGGCAGTCGTCGTGGTGGTAGATGAACAGTTTGTCATTCATTGGAGAGTCCCCGGCGTTAGATGCTGGGTTCTATTCTAGCGTGCGAGTTGGGTGTAGTCGCAGGCGGCGGGAGACCTTTCCCGGATCGCTTCAAGC
>JAZKEH010000342.1:0-1682 GCA_040387155.1 Pseudomonadota bacterium
GCGGCGGCTTCACGCTCGGCACGTGCAGCGGCGGCTGCAGCGATGTCTTCAGGCGTTCGCGGTGGCTGCGCCGGGCTGGGGCCGGGGCCACGGCGTGGTTCGAGCGTATTGAAGCGGTCCTGTTCCGGCAGCATCGTGCGGCAGTTGGCATCCAGTTCACGCATCACTGAAGTGACAGGCGGGTTGGGCAATTCAACACCGCCGGACTTGCCGGCGCTGCGACGGTCGTACGGTGTGTCTTTCGACTCCAGCACAATGCCGCCGCACACGCGCGGATTGTCAGTGACCGTGCCCTCCACCAACAGCTTGTGACCAAGCCACGGCGGCGCCCAACCACTGGCATCGGTCTGGATGCCGAGGAAGTACAGCTCGCCCTCATGTTCTGCGAGCCAGCAGGGTACGGTGTTGGTGTCCTGGATGATGGGACAGGCGACAAAACTGATGTGCTGTTCCTGCGCCAGCGCGCTCGACGCGAACGCTGCCAGTGCAGTGATTGCAGTAATGCGAAAGCTCTTGGGTAGTTGTCTGTGAATCATGTCTGTTGCCCTCACAACACGCTGAGGAAATTGGTGAGATCGGTTTTTTCCTGATCGGTGTAGCCGATGTTGAAGCGACGATCATAGAAATCGACAAGATCGCGAATGGTGGCGGCTGAACCGTTCGAGAAGTACGGCGCTCGCGCCGCGAGACCGCGGAACTGGCCCATCACGATGGAACCGACGTCGTAGCATTTGCCGGAGATCAAGGCACGCCCTGGATCCTGCGTGTAGATCTCGCGACCCAGGAACGGATGCGGTCTGGCTTCGTCGTTGCAGGTGATCTTGAACAGCGGCAGTTCATGCTCTACTTCCGACCACGGATTCGGCACCGTTTGCCGCGCGTATGGCAGGTTGGTGGTACCCACATCAACCCAGCCCGCCGACAAGTCAGTACCGACCATGGCGGAGTTGTGACAGGTGGCGCAGGTGCGCTTCATCGGGTTGCCGAGGCCGACCGTGTTGATGTGAGCGGTGTCAGTCACGAAGAACACGCGAATGAAGAACACATCATGGCCACGCGCTACGGATTCGCGGAATTCGCGCTGCGCCTCCGTCTCGCCAGGTGCGGGAGTCCACATGTCGAAGTCACGGAACAGCGGTACGCCGAAATTGTCGCCCAGGCCCCTGTCGTGCTTTTCCATGTTGCGTGGACCCAGGGCATCCGGTCCGCCTTCATAGGCCAGCGCACCGCCAACATTACTTTCCACTTGCGCCGCAAATACCTGCTCTTCAAAGGACACGATCTTCTCGAGCATGTCTTCCGGCAAGGGGCCCTGCATCTGCAAGTGGTCGCGCACTGCACTCACGGCCTGCGTGCGCAAGGAAGCTTCGCGCGCATCTGACATGATGTTCATGCTCATGTACTTGCCACTGAACGGATCACGGTCGACCACCATCGCCAGACGCTTGGCGTTGAGTGCGTTGCCAGGATAGGACACATACTTGGTATTGGCGGCAATACGCGGACGGCGATACACGGAGACTGTCGGCTTGGCGCTGTCGAGACCGTAGTCCGCGCTGGTATTGCAACCAGTCGGATCACGCACGACTTCAATATCGAACTCCGGAACGATTGGCACCCCGTTGCGCGGCGCGGGTGGCCAGGCGAGGGCGACGCGGACGAGGCCCCGATTCAGCAACAAT
>JAZKEH010000343.1:0-2226 GCA_040387155.1 Pseudomonadota bacterium
GCGGCGTACAAACGGCTGCTGGAAAATGTATTGGCCACGATCATGCCGTTGGCTGGCAGCAACTTCTTCGTTTCCTCCAGGAATTCTGCCGTCATCAGATGTTCGGGAATGTAATCACCGTTGAAGGCGTCGAGAATGACGAGATCAAATTTCTCGTTACGCAGGCCGGCGCGCTTGATGTAGAGGCGGCCGTCTTCTGCGACGGCCTTGATCTTGTCCGTCGTTTTGAAATCAAAGTATTCCTCGGCAACGTCGACCACCGCCTGGTCAATTTCCAGCACGACGATCTCGGCATTCGGGAACAGCGAGTTGTAGGTGTGCACCAGCGTGCCGCCACCAAGACCGATGATCAGGATGCGTGACGGGTTGTCCTGCACCAGCAAACTGGTCAGCACCATCTTGGCGTAGGGGAACACCAGCTTGTCGTGATCGTCATAGAAGTAGCAGCTCTGGTTCTGGCCGCCGAGATCGGTAACGGTGAAGCGCATGCAGCGCCGCACATCGTCTTCGGTGACGAGGATGTTGCGGTACAGCGACTTTTCCTGATGGATTGTTTTCAGCGCGCCGGATTGGGCATGGGCCGCCACTGGCAACAACGTGGCCAACAATACCGCTGCTGAAGCAGTCGCAGCGCGCACAAAGGAAGTCAGGCTGGAACGAAACATGGATTTACCTCGGGGTTTCAGCGGGAGACCGGCGCAGCGGCGGTCGTCTTGCGGCCTACAGTGATCGCGAGCACACCAGCGATGGCCAACACCACACTCATCGTCCAAAGAATCTGGTTCACTTCAAACCACAGCACCAGATAGAACGACGTCGCGAGCGTGCCGAGCGCGCTGCCCAGCGTTGAAATGAAATACAGCGTGCCGGCGATATGGCCACTGCGTTCGATGTCGACCACCAGCAGACGTACAGAGTAGGGCGCGATCATGCCCATGACAGCCGTCGGCAGGAAGAACAACGCCAAACAGGATCAGCGGCAACAGCAGCACCGCAGCAGCCAGAAAAAAGGTGCCGTACAGCGCCAACCGTGGATTGTGGATCGACAGTCTGCCGCCAGCGAGATAACCGAGCGACAGCGACAACATGAAGACAGTAATGATGCTGCCCCACACATAGATGCTGCTGCCGAAGTACGGCGCCAGGATGCGACCGCCCAGCAGCTCAATGGCCATGATGATGAAGCCGCTGATAAAGGCGAGGCTCAATACCAAGCGGTTCTGCAGAAGGGTGGCGGCGCTGGGATGCTGAATGGAACTGTTAACGGATGACATGCGGAAAGGCTTCCAGAAAGGCCTCGGCAGTATAGCAAAGGCCGCGCATTTGCAGCCGTTTCGGCAGCCGGAAAGTTGGCCTGCCGGCACCGCTTTGTGATATTCATGGCTGGCAGTTGCAGTGCACCGTGAAAACAACAAGGAGACGGCAATGGAAGAGCTACTGAACATCCTCTTTGGTCCGACCGGCATCATTCTCGTGCTGGTTATAGTGACCCTCAAATCCGGCATCAAGTTTGTGCCACAGAACCGCGCCTACGTGGTGGAACGCTTCGGCAAGTACCACGGCACCAAGGAAGCCGGTCTCAATTTCATCGTCCCGTTCATTGATCGTATTGCGGCCGATCGCTCGCTGAAGGAGCAGGCCGTTGATGTCCCCAGCCAGGGTGGCATTACCAAGGACAACATCTCGCTGTCGGTCGATGGTGTGTTGTATTTCCGGGTGCTGGATCCGTACAAGGCTACCTATGGTGTCGACAACTACGTGTTCGCGGTAACGCAGCTGGCACAAACAACGATGCGTTCCGAATTGGGCAAGATGGAACTCGACAAGACCTTTGAAGAGCGCGAGCGCCTCAACGCCAATATTGTGACGGCAATCAATGAAGCGTCGGCGGCATGGGGCATCCAGGTGATGCGCTACGAGATCAAGGACATCGTGCCGCCGGCATCGATCATGGACGCGATGGAAGCGCAGATGAAGGCCGAGCGTGTGAAGCGTGCGCAGATTCTCGAATCCGAAGGCGACCGACAAGCAGCGATCAACGTGGCCGAGGGTCAGAAGGCTTCAGTCGTTCTGGCGGCGGAAGCGCAAAAGGAAAGTCAGGTATTGCGTGCCCAGGGCGAGGCGCAGGCCATCATCGCGGTTGCTGCTGCGCAGGCAGAAGCCTTGCGCAAGGTCGGTGAGGCAGCGAATACCGACGAAGGCCAGAAAGCCATTCAGCTGGATCTT
>JAZKEH010000344.1:0-1570 GCA_040387155.1 Pseudomonadota bacterium
ATGGCTTTCTCATAATTACCCATCAAGCGGCACAGATTGCCCAGATTGTTGTGGGCTTCCGGGGAATTCGGGTTGATCTGCAGCGCTTGCACATAGGCAGTCACGGCTTCCTTGTGCTGGCCCAGACGTTTATGGGCGACACCGAGATTGATATACGCCCAGACAAAATTCGGGAACAGCTTGATGGCGCGGTTATGGAAACTGATGGCTTTGGTGTAGTCGGCCTTGTCCTGGAACAACATGCCAAGGTCGTTGAAGTATTCGGCACGGTCGGGCGCCAGTACGGTGGCCTTCTGCAACAGCGGCAACGCTTCATCGACTGAACGCAAGTCACGCAAGGCGAGAGCCATGCCATGCAACGCTTCGGCGCTGTCGGCTTGCAGTTGCAACGCTGCGCGGTAGGTGCGCACGGCTTCTTCCAACTGACGGCTCTGATGCAACTGGCGTGCATGCAGGATCAATTGCTGTACCGGCACCGGACTGTTGGCGAGCGGCTCCAGTTGTTTGATGCGACGGTTGAGATCTTCGGAGGACACCAGTCGTGCGGCTTGACGATAGGACTCCAGTGCATCCGCCACCTGACCCAACTGTTGCTGCGCCAATCCCATCTGGGCCAGCACAGCGGCCATTTGTTCGGGAGAGGCTTTCGGTTCGAGAATGGACAGCGCCGCCCAGATGCGACGCAGGATCGGCAGGGCTTCACCCGGCTGATTGTTGCGGTTCAGCACCATGGCCAGACCCATGGCGGCAGCGCCATTGTCAGGATCGAGCTGCAGTGCTTCGCGATAGAGATTCATCGCGGAGCCGAGATCGTACTTTTCCAGTTTGCCCGATGCCTGTTGCAGAAGTGAACTGACTTTCTTGCTCATGTGTGTGTCCTTTCTCAGGAATGCAGCAGGCGCAAATACGCCGGCAGCGAGACAGTGGTGAAATCGTAGCGGTCAATGATCGTCTGCCTTGCGGCCTGTCGCAAGCCGGCATATCGATCGGGATTCGCCAGCGCATTAATGGCGCGATCGGCCAGGGCGCGCGGGCTGTGGAAGGGCGTCAGCAAACCGTTGACGCCGTCTTGTATTACTTCTTCAACCGGGGCAGTGGCTGAGCCCAGTACAAGGCACCCGGCTGCCATCGCTTCCAGCATCGACCATGACAGGATGAAGGGATAGGTGAGATAGACATGCAGTCGTGAAACCTGCAGCAGGCGAATGAAATTGTCATAGGACAGCGAGCCTGTGAAATGGACGCGGGACATGTCGAGTCGCCCCTGTACTTCGCTCAGGTAGATTTCGCGATAGGTTTTGCCATCCGGCGCAGGGGGGCCATAGCCCTTGTCGTCGGCACCGGTGATAACAACGTGGCAATTCGGACGCGCTGCCATGATGGTGGGTAGCGCGCGCATGAACATATGCAGCCCGCGATAGGGTTCGAGATTGCGGCTGGCAAAAGTCAGCACTTCGTCACCGGCGCGCAATATCGTGCCATTGCCGAGTTCGATTACTGTAGTGGGATCGGGCTTGACGACCTGCGTATCAATGCCTTCGTGCAGGACATCGAGCTTTTGCTGCCATAC
>JAZKEH010000345.1:0-2532 GCA_040387155.1 Pseudomonadota bacterium
ACACTTTCACAAGTATCACACCGAAACCCTTGATTTCCCGCACTAAAACGCAATAGGCCGCAACGTGGCACGCTTGCTGCAACCTCCCCTGCAGCGGTGATTGTTCAACCGTTTTTCAAACGTCAGACGACGTGGGAGGTATAAACATGAGTACCCGCACCCTGAAACAACAACTGCTCATCGGCACTGTTACCGCAGTGTTCATGAGTAACGTAGCGTTTGCCAAAAAGTTACCCGACCAAAGCTTCGATCTTGCCCGCGCGGCAATTGAAGAAGCCCAGGAAGTGGATGCCGATCGTGTAGCCAGCAGCGAACTGTCGCTGGCCGAAAGCAAGTTCCAGGAAGCCATTGAGTACAACAACGATGGCAAGGACAAGGTCGCCCAGCGACTGCTCGATCAATCCATGCTGCATGCTGAACATGCCGAACTCGAAGGTATGCAGGCCAAGGCCGATGTTGCATTCAACGAAGTGAATGCCGCGTTGCGCAGTCTTGAACTTGAAATCGCGAGGCCGTGAATATGAAAATTTCAAACCTGAAACCACTTGGTACCACGCTTAAACTCTCTGCAATTGCCGGTGCACTGACGTTGGCCGCCTGTGCCAGCTTGCCACCGAATCCGCAGATTGAAGCGCTGCAAACCCGTATGGAAATCATTTCGGGCCAGAACTACGCCAGCCAGGAAGCGTTCAGCGAACTGGAAGACACCCGCATTGCGTTGTCGAACAGCCGCATTGCCTACAGCAAGGACGATGAAGACGCGTTGGCGCACTACCTCGTAGTCGCCGACAAGAATCTCGACATCGCCGAATCGCGCATCCTGCTGTTCGATACCAACAACCGCATTGCACTGGCGTCTGAAACACGCGAAACCATGTTACGCCGCGCCCGTGAATTTGAGGTTGCTGGTGCTGAAGCCAACGCCCGTGCTGCCGAAGCCAATGCCCTCGCCGCCCTGCGCGACGCTGATCGCAAAGGTTACGAGCTGACACTGGCCGAACGCGAGCTCGCAGTACGTGAAGCCGAACTCGCCGCCGAACAACGTGCACTCGCGTTGAAAGACGGTGAACTCGACGAAGCGAACCGCAAGTTGGCCATCATGGAACGCCAGGCCCAATTGCTGGCCGACCAGCTGGTTGAAGTAACCCTGGTGCACAATGAACGCGGCACTGTTATGGTGTTGAGCGACATTGTGTTCGACTTTGACTCTGCCGCCCTGAAACCCGGCAGCGACCGTGCACTTGATGAAATCGCCGGCTTCCTGATTGACCAGGAACAACCGCTGGTGAAAGTCGAAGGCCATACCGACTCGGTAGGCTCACATGACTACAACATCGAGTTGTCCGGTGATCGCGCCGACGCAGTACGCGATGCCCTGGTAGATCGTGGCGTTTCGCCCACGACCATCCAGGTATCGGGCTTTGGCGAAGAGTATCCGGTCGCCAGTAATGACACGGACGAAGGCCGTCAGCTTAATCGACGCGTCGAGATCGTGTTGAATGACCGCGTCGGCCGTCCTATCAGCCTGCGTTAATCCCACTGAACGGCGCCAATGTCTTTGCATAAAGCATTGGCGCCAGCAGGCAGGAATTTATGAATTCTAAAGACGAGGGAACCACGTCTGGCAAAGAAGCAGCTACAACTTACCAACAAACTGGAACAGTTGGTGTTCCTGCTCCTGCTATTGCTGGTGACAGTGCTGTTTCTGTTGCTTCTGCAGCCCTTCTTTGCACCCATCTTCTGGGCTTGTGCCATCAGCCTCCTTTTCTACCCGGTACAGATCAAGCTACTTGAGCGCTGGGGCAATCGCCCCAACACCATCGCACTTACCACGCTGCTGTTCTGCATACTCGTCGTTATCATCCCCGTATTACTGGTGCTCTCCTCCTTCGTCAGCGAAGGCGCCGCACTCTACATGCGCATCGAATCCGGTGAGATCAATCCCATTCAATACCTCGTGCGGCTCAGGGACTCCTCACCTACGGTGAACAGACTGCTTGAGTTGATGAACATCGACATGGCGATGATTGAGCGGCAGGCACGTGACGGGGCGCTGGCTATCAGCGGATTCGCGGCTCGCAATGTATTCTCGATAGGCCAAAGCACATTCAACTTCCTGCTTCGCATCGCGTTGATGCTGTACATGACGTTCTATCTGCTACGAGACGGCTCCACGCTGATTGATCTGATCACACGTGCACTGCCGCTGGGTGATGAACGTGAACGACTGCTGTTTGCCAAATTCGCCAGCGTCACCCGCGCCACCATCAAGGGCAACCTGGTAGTAGCGATGGTGCAAGGCCTGCTCGGCGGCCTTATCTTCTGGTTACTGAATATCCCCGCCGCCATCATGTGGGGCGTGGCAATGGCATGTGTCTCTCTGATTCCCGCCGTCGGCGCCGGCCTGATCTGGCTGCCCTTCTCGATCTATCTCTTCATCATTGGCTCACAGAGCGCCGCCATCACGCTACTGGTCTACGGCATCGCCGTCATCGGTCTGGCCGACAATATCCTGCGCCCCATTCTGGTAGG
>JAZKEH010000346.1:0-2268 GCA_040387155.1 Pseudomonadota bacterium
TGGATGTTGCTGGTCCACGTGATCAGCGTTTCACCATCCCAGAAGCCGACAGTTTCACCGTACCAGCGGGGCACGGCTTCGCCGAGACGTGGCACGCCACCGGCAGCAACATCATCCATTTTGAAGTCGCGGCCAATGTAGATGCGGGTGTCGAAGTTGTCGGCAACGCCGGCAGACCACTCGACCATGTCGGGCGTGGCGATCAGGTATTGCTCCCACACAGAGAATGAATACCAGCGACGCATGAAACCTTCGGGCCAGCAGAACGTGGAAGGCCACAGGGCATGGCCACGCACCTGGTGATAGGCCTCCTGCACCATGCGCTGCTGATATTCAGGCGTCAGCATCGACAGGATGGTGGGGTATTGATTGTGACGCAGCCAGTACCAGGTCAGTTGATCCTGGCCAGCGGTAGGGCGGGCATAGACGCCGTTCCATTCGGCAGCAGGGAAATCCTTGAAGGTATATGTGTTGGGGCCGCCACGCTTGGTGGTTTCTGCCAGCAGTGCTTCGTAGTGTTCCTGGGCGGTTTTGAATTCGTACGGGCTGACGATGGCTTCGCGTGGGTAGTCCTTGTCGCAGAATCCCCAGGGGCCTTGGGCGGTGTCTTCAGTCAGCGGTGGTGGGAACAGGATGCCGCGCTGAACTTCAGTCGACTGCGGGCTGTTGCAGCGGAAGTAACGGGGGTCGGTCCACAGCGCCTTGTCGGCGTAGAAGTCGGGGCTGTTGAACAGGTCGCGTTCGAGGGGCTCTATGTCTTTTGGCAGATCGGCAGGGCGATAACCATAAACAGCGTTGCCGCGCGGCTGGCCTGGTGCCCAGTCCGGTCCTACCTGTTCAAGATCGCGCACACTGACTGGGAGCGGACGGCCGCGGCCGACGCTTTCAAAGCCGATGTCCGGCATCGTTTGCGCCAGCGCGGGTGCGCCGATCAGCGCGGTGACCAGCACCCACAATTTTTTCTGTTTGTTTTTCATGCGGTTCCCCTCTTTGGATTTCTCTACTCTGAAATTCACTACCAATTTATTGATCGCCCAGGCGCTTTCGTGAAGCGCCCGTGGGCCGTGCGCAAGTAACCTTAATTCGGTTCAATACGCAATACAGCGAATTCATCGCCATCGGTCAATACATACAGGTTGCCATCCGGACCCTGGCGCACATCGCGAATGCGCTGGTGCAGGTCGGTCAGCAGCGTTTCGCGGCGGATGTCGTCGAGCTTGTCGGTGAGCACCACACGCTCCAGGCCACCAGTGCGGTCCACTTCACCGCGGCGTGCGCTGCCAACGAACAGGTTGCCCTTCCAGGCGGGGAATTTGTCGCCGGTATAAACCATCAAGCCGCTGGGGCCTATCGACGGCACCCATACGATTTGCGGTGGCGAGATGTCGTCAGCAACCGGCAAGTCAGAAATGCGCGGGCCGTCGTAGTTGCGGCCGAAGCTGATGTTGGGCCAGCCATAGTTGTTGCCGGGCTCGATGACGTTCACTTCGTCACCGCCGTTGGGACCATGCTCAGCCGCCAGTACGGCGCCAGTCGCTGGATGCAGGGTAAGACCGAGCTGATCGCGATGGCCGTAGGAGTAGATGGCGGGATGCACGTCGTCGCGGCCGACGAAAGGATTGTCAGCAGGAATGCCGCCGTCATCCTTCAGACGCAGGACTTTGCCGAACGCGCCTTTCAGGTCCTGCGCGTCGGCGCCGAACGGCGCGCCCGTCGTCATGAACAAGTTGCCGTCGGCAGCGAACACGATGCGGGAACCGCTGGTGCTGCCGAAGTCGGAGGCGAACAGTTCTTCGACGTTGTCGAGCTTGCCGTTTTCATAACGGCCGCGCATCAGTGCAACCGCGCTGCGACGACGCTGGCCCTCAGCGACTGCAGCCTCGCCTTTGTTGTAGGTGAAATAGAGCAGGTGGTTGTTGGCAAAATCCGGATGCAGGGCGAGATCGTGCAGGCCGCCGTTGCGATAGGGCGTATCCAGTTGCGGCATGCCGGCGACAGGGGAGGGATCCAGCACAGGATTGGCACCGGTGGCGCCGTGGATCACGCGCAGCTGCAGGCCGCGCTCGGAGATCAGCAGATCACCATTCGGCAAAAACGCCATGCCGAACGCACGTGGCAAGCCTTTCGCCAACACACTGACCTTGATCTTGTGTTGTTCAGCGGTGTCGAAGACGTAGGAGCTTTCAGTCAGCATCACCGGGGCAATGCCGATGGGAGGCGCGTCTGCCGCCATCGTGAAACCTGAAAGCAAAAACAGAAAGCCGAGCG
>JAZKEH010000347.1:0-645 GCA_040387155.1 Pseudomonadota bacterium
GTAATTTCTTCGCGCATGCGCAGCTCGATGTGCGAGGTTACAGCGGTATGGCATCCAAATTGCTGACCATTTGGTCAACCTTTGTTGAATGCAATCAAAATCATGATGTCCTGCACCTCCTCCCCATGGTTCGCCTGTTTCGCTCGCCGCCGTTTCTGGGGGTTCTCCAGCGTCGCCCTTGTGACCAGTTCTTTTATGGTTTTGCCGGCGCTGGCGCAGGATGCCCCAACGCCCGTGGCCGACGGCGTTGCCACCCACGGCCAGTTTCTGGACCAGTACTGCACCGAGTGCCATAACGACGACGATGTAGCGGGGCAGCTATCGATGGTTGGATTCAACCCGGATGATGATGTGTCCGCCGGCAACAACCTCGGCACCTGGGAGAAGATCCTGCGCAAGGCTGGCGGTGGTGAGATGCCACCGCCCAATCGCGAGCAGCCGCCGGCGCAAGCGAAGCTTGCCTTTACGCAGTGGCTGGAAGGCGACGAAGTGGACATAAACCGCTTTCCCCAAATTGCACAGCATCATCTGCGTATGCTCGAAGATCCCGTGGTGAAAAAGGTGCTGGCCCGGCAACTGGCCTGAGCGGTAACCGAAATATCGCGTGGCGTGTCGATTTTTTGATGCCTCGATCGAATATGTCGG
>JAZKEH010000347.1:655-9455 GCA_040387155.1 Pseudomonadota bacterium
GCTGGAAGGCGCGCTCGATCAGCGTGCGGCCACCAACCCTGACCCGGGCCGCGCCACGCTGCGCCGCTTGAACCGCGCCGAGTATGCGAACGCAGTGCGCGACCTCCTGGCCATCGAAGTGGATGTCAGCGAGCAGCTGCCCACTGACGACTCCGGCTACGGCTTCGACAACATTGCCGACGTGCTCTCCATGTCGTCGACACTGATGGAGCGTTACATCCTGGTGGCCGGCAAAATCAGCCGTCTCGCAGTGGGGCGCGGCAGCAGCAAACCGGTTGTCACCAGTTATCTCGTGCCGAAGGATGGCTCGGTGCTGAACCAGGGCATCCCGTCATGGGACGAGCGCGCCAGCGATGATCTGCCGCTGGATTCCCGCGGTGGAGCAGTATTCGATTACTACGCGCCCTACGATGCGGTCTATGAGATCGGCGCCTACCTGAACGCGAACACCAACAACGAGGTGGATCGCATGCCTGAGCTGAGAGTCAGCCATCGCGTGCCGCTCACCGCCGGTGCCCACAAGATCGGCGTCACCTTCGGCCGCCAGCTGCGGTTGGACGAGTCGGTGCAGACGCTGCACAACGACGTCGACTACGTGTGGAAGCCGACGGAGCCGCCCAAGGATCTACCGGTGATGTTCGTGGTTGACGGCCTGACCGTGGGTCGTACCACGGCACCCTCATACTTTATGTCGGCCCGCTTTTCACAGGCCAATTTTCCGCGTGACGTGCTGGAGATCGACATCGACGGCCCCTACGACATCAGCGGGCCGGGCAACACGCCCAGCCGCAGCAAGATATTCCAGTGCCAGCCATCCGCCGCCGCTGAGGAAGCAGCCTGCGCCAGCCGCATCGTAAAGAGCCTCGCGCGCCAGGCGTGGCGCCGCCCGGTGACTGATGCCGACATCGCCCCGTTGATGAGCCTTTACACCGACGCACACACCCACAGTGGATTCGAACAGGGTGTCGAGGCTGCGATTGAGGGCCTCCTGGTGTCGCCGGGCTTCCTGTTCCTGCGCGAACAAGACCCGGCCGGCAGTGCGCCAGGCTCGGTGCATGCGGTGACAGATCTGGAGTTCGCATCGCGACTGGCCCTGTTCCTGTGGAGCAGTCTGCCGGACGACGAACTGGTGGAACTCGCAGTGGCGAACAAGTTGCGCGAGCCCGGCACGCTGGAAAAGCAGGTTGACCGGATGCTGGCCGACCCGCGCGCCGCCGCGCTCACCGAGAATTTCGCTGGACAATGGCTGTACCTGCGCAATCTCGAATTGCTGCGGCCGGACGTGTACATGTTCCCGAACTTCAACGCGCGCCTGCGCCGTGCAATGAAACAGGAGACCGAATTGTTCTTCGGTTCAGTCCTGCGCGAAAACCGCAGCGTGCTGACCTTCATCGATGCGGACTATACATTCCTGAACCAGCCACTGGCCGAGCATTACGGCATCGAAGGCGTGCAGGGCCCGGCTTTCCGTCGCGTGCAGCTCGACGCGGCCTCGCCACGCCGCGGCCTGTTGGGTCAGGCCAGCATCCTTTCGGTTACCTCTTACGCCAACCACACCTCGGTGGTGAAACGCGGACAGTGGATTCTTGCCAACCTGCTCGCGTCCTCGCCGCCGCCACCACCACCCGATGTGCCGGCGCTGAAATCCACCGTTGATGGACGCATTCTCACCCCGCGCGAGCAGACAGAGTTGCACAGCAGCAATCCTGCCTGCGCGACCTGTCACGTAAGAATGGACCCATTGGGTTATGCGCTGGAGAACTTCGATGTCGTGGGCGCCTGGCGCACAGAGCACGATGACGGCGGTGGGCTTGTCGACGCATCCGCTAGTCTGCCGGACGGCACCAAGCTCGATGGAGTCACTGGCCTGCGCCAGGTCCTGCTGGATCGCAAGGACGCTTTCACCCGCGCCTTCGCCGAGCGAATGATGACTTATGCATTGGGACGTGGTGTTGAGCCGGAGGACGGTCCCGCGGTACGCACCATCGTCCGCCGTACCGCCGCCGACGACTATCGGATTCGCAACGTAGTACTGGGCATCGTGGAAAGTGAACCATTCAATCTGAAGAGGACACCGGAGTTATGATCATCAAGAGCAAACACATGAACCGTCGCACACTGCTGCGGGGCTTCGGCACCGCAATGAGCCTGCCGCTGCTGGAGGCAATGCTGCCTTCTGCAAACGCCGCTGACCTGGCTGCGCGGCCGAAGCGACTGCAAGCGCTGTATTCGCCGAATGGAATGATCATGGAGCGTTTCACGCCGGAGACAGTCGGCCGCGATTTTGCGCTGACACCGACGCTGCAACCCTTTGCCGCATTCAAGGACCGCATGACTGTCGTGACCGGCCTTGCGCATCTCAGCGGCCGTGGCACTCACTCGCAGGGCTGTGCCGGCTTCCTGAGCGCCGCCGAGCCACGCCCCACCGAGGGTGCGGATCTTTTGTGCGGCGTGTCGATCGACCAGATCGTTGCCAGAAAGTACGAGAACGAGACTCTGCTGCCTTCGCTGGAAATGGGCGTCGAGACTGCCGCCGCGCTGGGCAGTTGCAATCCGGGCTACAGTTGCGCCTACACCAATACGCTGTCATGGCGCGATGAAACTTCGCCGCTGCCCGTCACGATCAACCCGCGCGAAGTGTTCGAGCGCATGTTCGGCGACGGCGATGTCGCGGAAGGCGCAGCGCGCGTGGCCCGGCAGGACCGCAAGGCAAGCCTGCTGGACTTTGTACGCGAAGATGCAGCGCGCCTGTCCGGCAAGCTCGGCACCAATGACCGCCAGAAAATGGACCAGTACCTGACCGCGGTGCGCGACGTAGAGCGGCGCGCCCAGATGGCAAACCAGCGCAATGTCGACGAGTTTGCCGCAGGTGTAGATGTGCCCGCCGGCGTACCGGCGAACTTCGCCGAACATGTGAAGCTGATGTTCGACCTGCAGGTAATTGCGATGCAGACCGACATGACTCGCGTTGGCAGCTTCATGATTGGTCGCGAACTGTCCAACCGCACTTACCAGGAGATCGGCGTGCCGGATTCGCACCACATGCTCACGCACCATCAGGCCGATCCGGAGAAGTTCAATCGGGTCGCGATGATCAACCGTTTGCACATGCAGCACTTTGCCTACCTGCTGGAACGACTGGCAGCAACACCGGATGGCGATGGCTCGCTGCTCGACAGCACGATAGTGCTGGTCGGCGCTGGCTTCGGCGACCCGAACAGTCACGACCTGCGCAATCTGCCGGCGATAGTGTTCGGTGGCAAGCGCAGTGGCGGCCAGCATATCCGCGTGGCTCCCAACACCTCGAAGGCCAACCTGCTGCTCACGCTGGTGCACCAGTTCGACATCCCGCTGGACTCGCTGGCCGACAGCACCGGCGTAATCAGCGAACTGCTGCCGAGCTGAACGCAGATGCAAACATGACATCAGGCGCCGGTACATCGGCGCCCTTGTCATGGTTTGGGCGAACGCCCTGATCCACTGTCCTTATTACAAACGAGACGAAAGACGATGATGCCTGTAAGTCCAATTCACTTCGGCCGCCTTGCCGCCGCTCTTCTGTGCGTTGGCATCTCCACTGCCGCGCTCGCGCAGCCAAGCGGCGCCGCGGAACTGGCGGCTGCAATCCGTGTTAGTGACTATGACAAGGTCACCGAATTGCTGCGGGTGCATGTCATCAATCCCAACTCGCTGATGCCGGATGGTTCCACGCCGCTGTCGTGGGCGGTGGAGAGCCAGGATCCCCAAATGGTGAAGCTGCTCCTGCGTGCCGAAGCAAGTCCCGATGCGGCGGACAATGCGGCGGTTGCACCGCTGATGCTGGCCTGCGAGCACGGCAACAGCGAAATAGTAAACCTGCTGCTCGACGCCGGTGCCAAAGCAACGATCATGCGCGATGACGGTATTACGCCGCTGACTACCTGCGCCGGCACAGTGCCAGCCGCAGACGTGGCACGTCTGATCGATCTCGGCGCCGTGGTGGATGCGGCGGAGGCTTCCGGGCAGACGCCGCTGATGTGGGCGGCGGCCAAGGGGCGCATCGATAACGCGAAGCTGCTGCTTGCAAAAGGCGCCAACGTGAACAGCGAAACCAAGGACGGCTTTACGCCGCTGTTCTTCGCACTGAAGAGCGGTAATCCCGAATTGCCCCAGCTGATACTCGAAGCCGGCGGTAATCCGGACCACGTCGGGCCGCTGGGTACCACTGTCACGCAGCTCGCCATCTTCCAGGGCGATTACGCCTTCGCGAAGCAGATGATCGAGCGCGGCGTGGACGTAACGCTCGAGGACGCCAACGGCCACACACTGCTGCTCGCTGCGCTGTCGGCAAACCAGTCCGGCCTGGTGAAGTTGCTGCTGGAGAAGGGCTCTGATCCCAACCGCTGGAGTGGCACCTCGAAGATCAAGTGGGGCTACGAGCCGAACTTCAAAAATATCGAATACGATCAGCCTTCCAAGGCGCCGCTGATAGTGGCCGCCGAGAAGGGGGCCGCCGAAATGATCGACCTCTTGGTCGAGGCTGGCGCTGACCCGAATGTAGAAATGCCTGATGGCACGACGATCATCCACGCTGCGATCGCCAGCGACCGCGTGAACGCCGTGGCAGCGGCGCTGCGGGCTCGCCCGGAGGTCAATGTACAGAACGAAAATGGTGACACACCGCTGCACGCGATCCTCGCACTGCGGCGCTACCCCGGTTCAGAGGCCGAGCAGATCCTGAAGTTGTTGGCAGCACAGGGTGCACGCACCGATATCATGAACAAGAAAGGCAAGGTAGCTGTTGATATGACCGAGGAAGGCCGCGGCACTGATCTTAAGCCTGTCTTCCTTGCCGTGTTCGGCCAGCAGATGACTGCACGTTGATGGTTCGCCGTTCCCTGCGAGCGCGAGTTGCTCCGCCACTGATGAAGCGTCTGCTGATAGCCGGATTCGTGCTGGTGGCCGCAGCCTGCACGACAACCCGCACTGACACCGGCGCGGCAGTGGGCGACGCGGCTACCACCGCAGAGAGTTCGCTGTCTGCAACCACCAATGCGGACGCACTGTTCGCTCGTGCCGCCGGTTCGCGGGCAATGCTGCGGCTGTTGCTGCAGACCTTCCCGAAGGGCGGCGACCTGCACCGGCATGCCGGCGGCACCACCTACGCTGAAGATTTCCTCGCCTTTGCCGAAGACGACGGCGGCTGCTACGTGCTTGCCACGCGCATGCTGGCTGCAGGCCCCTGCGAAGCCGGTAGCAGCGTGCCGCTGCAAGGCCTCGCGTTGCGCGACACCAACTTGTACAACCAGGCGATCAATGCGATCTCAATGGGCCGGCACGGGCCGCAATACAAGGACCCCTCCATCTCCGGCCATGAGCAGTTCTTCAACAGTTCGCCGCGCCGCACCTTTTCCGAAAGCCGCAACCGCGATGAAGTTATCGCCGACAACCTCGTGATCGCCGCCGCGGAGAACACGCTGTATCTGGAGCTGATGTCCAACCCGGACATGGCTGGCGCCGACCTGTCAGCGCTGGTGCCGAAAGAGACCTGGAACGAAGCCGACATGGCCGGCCGGCTGCAGCGCCTGCAGCCCTACCTGGCACAAGCGGTGCCGCTGGCTCGCAATAACACCGATGCCAGTGACCGCCGTATCGCCGAGCTGAACGGTTGCGGAGCAGTGCAGCCGCCGGCGGCCTGCGTGGTGACTTTGCGCTACCTCATCACCGTCAGCCGCCGCGCAGTCATCGAGGATCAGTTCAGCAGCATGGCACTGGCCTTCGCGCTGGTGCAGGCCGATCCACGCTACGTCGGCGTCAACATTGCTGCGCCAGAAGACCTTCCCGCCGCGCTGCGCGACTACAGCCTGCACATGCGCATGTTTGCGTTCTTCAAGCAGCGCTATCCCGAGGTGCCGCTGTCGCTGCACGCCGGTGAACTGTCGCTGGGGCTGGTGCCGCCGCGCGACCTCCGATTCCATATTCGCGAGGCGGTGGAAATTGCCGGTGCGAGCCGTATCGGCCACGGTATCGACATCGCCTACGAGGACGGAGCGCCGGAGCTGCTTGCCCGCATGGCGCGCGACGGCGTTGCGGTGGAAATAAATCTCACCAGCAACGATGTGATCCTTGGCGTGAAGGGCAAGGACCATCCGTTGCCGCTGTACATGGCAGCCGGCGTGCCGGTGACCTTGTCGTCGGACGACCTCGGTGTCTCGCGTGCCGACCTCACCGAGGAGTACGTACGCGCGGTGGACGAGTACGGACTGACTTACAGTCAGCTGAAGCAGATCTCGCGCAACACCCTCAGCTACTCGTTCCTGGCGCCCGACGCCAAAGCACGCGAACTGCAGCGGCTCGACCAGGCCTTCGAGCAATACGAGTCGCGTCTGCCGGCGATCTTCGTGGCCGTGCCGCTGGGCTTGTAATGTTCTTGGCCAAAAGCGGATGGGATCCGACTACGCCAAGGCTACGTCGGACAAGTTCAAACAAAAAACCCCGGCAAAGGCCGGGGTTTTTTGTTTGAACTTGAAAAGCCGCCGTCGCGAGACAGCGGCTTTGACTGTGTTGCTACTGTCAGCTTAGAACTTGCGTTCAACAAACGCTGAGTAGGTTCTTGGCATCGCAGGCACACCAGTCACCAGGCCGAGTGACGTGGTGATATCCGCTACCGACTGGAAGTAGTACTTGTCAGTCAGGTTCTGCACTTCCAGACCAAGCTTCCAGCCATCGTCGTTGGCCCAGGTAATGTGGGCATTGCTGACGAGACGACCAGGAATCTTCGCCCACACGGTGTTCTCGGCATTGGTGTAGACCTTGCCCTGATAGGCGCCGTCCAAACGGTAGCTGATGTCACCGAAGCTGAGCTGTTGGTCGAACTGGATACCAGCCGAATACGACAGTTCCGGGGTGTAAGGCGTAATGGCGTCGCCCGGAATGCTGGTGTTAACCAGATTGCCCGCCGCATTGGTTGCTGAGCTGTACTCAAAATCGAGCGAGCTCACGCTGGCGTCAATCGACCAACCATCCGCAGGGAAGAAGGTGGTTTCAAGTTCCCAACCAGTCACATCGGCTGCCCCGATGTTGTCCGGACGCAAGCAAGGAGTCGGCAGTACCGATTCCGGGCACACAGTCTTGCCGAGGATGATGTTGTCGTAGTTGTTCAGGAACACCGCGCCATTCAAACGCATGCGGCTATCGAGCAGATCAGCCTTGAAACCCGCTTCGTACGTTTTCAGCGTTTCAGGCTGGAACGGCAGACGCTGGTCGGCAACGAACGGGCGAGGGTTTACGCCGCCGCCCTTGAAGCCGGTGGAAATCGACGCATAGGCCATGAAGTCGTCGGTGAATTGATAGTCGCCTACCAGACGCCAGTCCGTACGATCGCCGCGGAAACTGCCGGTGATGCCGAAGATGCCAGCGAGCAAGCAGTTGGGCTGCGTGAAGAGTGCACAGGCTGCCGGATTGGGGATGGTGCCGTCCGGGTTGGAGCGATAGTAGGTGTAGTCCTTGGCGTCTTCGGTATAGCGCACGCCACCGGTGAAACTCATCACATCGGTTGGATGGATGGTAGCGGTGGCGAACACGGCCTTGGTATCGCTCGGCGTAGTATCCGGACCGTGCAGGAAGTCGATGGTGGCAGGTGCCACATAGTTAAGATCGACGCGCGCGGTATAAGTCCCTTTCTGCTCAAGGTAGAACGCGCCCACGGTGCCTTCGATGAAGCCGTTTTCCGACTCCATGTTCAGGCGAACTTCCGACGTGAATGCATGGTGATTGAGTTCGTTGTCGAGCTGCGCCACCGGCAGTGGCGTGGCGTCCTGGTCCTGACCGAACTTCGAGTTGTACTCGCGGTACGAGCCGATATAGACGAGTTCGAAGTTGTCGTTGAGCTGGTAGGTCACATTGGCATGGGCGCCAGAGCCTGAGAACTCCGTGATCGGCAATGCGAAGTAGGGCTTGTAAGGCGCCTGCGTTGTGTTCGCCATGCCATCGAGGAAGTTGGAGTAGCTGATGAACTCGCGATCCCAGCCCGCCGTATGGCCACCGGTATCGCAGCTATGGGGACCGGAAGGCACGAAGGCGCAGTTCATGTTCACCGGCCTGCCGTCTTTACCAACCAGCCACGGGTTCGCGTAGGTCGGTGGTGGGAACGACGACAGTGAGGCGGAGTTGCCGGTCGATCTTGGATTGAAGACTGTGCCGCCGGGCGCGATGGCACCCGCTGCGATCAAGACGGTGGGGATCGCTTCCGAACGCTCACGGGTGAAGTCAGTGGAGACGTTGATTTCAAGCGCATCGGTAGGCGTGAAACGCAGCGCGGCACGCACGGCCTGGATATTCTGGCCACCCATCGTTGAGTAGTCCGAGTTGCTTCTGCCGCGTGTGTTGTTCTGCGGTACGTTCGAGTTGGGATGGGTCTGGCCGTAATCGAGCATGCCGACATAGCCGTCATTGCTGCGGCTCATGCCGGAAACGCGCAACGACAAGTCGTCAGTCAGCTTGAGGTCACCCATGCCGCGCAGGTTCAACGCGTTGAACGAACCGTAAGAGGCGCGCAACGAACCCGAGTTGTCACCCAGCGGTTTGGCGCTGAACAGTTTGATTGCACCACCGATGGAGTTCTTGCCGGCCAGGGTGCCTTGGGGACCGCGCAGAATTTCTACGCGATCAAGGTCGATCAGCTCCAGCAGGGAGCTGGAGAGCGTTGGAATGTAGACGTCATCCACATACACACCGACACCGGGGTCGAGTGCATAGTTGAAGTCGACCTGGCCGACGCCGCGAATGAACGCGATCAGACCGGAGCCGCCGTTTTGTGGCT
>JAZKEH010000347.1:9465-11482 GCA_040387155.1 Pseudomonadota bacterium
GAGACGTTGGGTGCTTGCGCTGCAATTTGCGAAATGTTGGTCTGGCCGCGCGCGTCCAGCATTTCAGCGTTTACTGCGGTGATTGCGATTGGGGTTTCCTGAAGATTCTGTTGGCGGAACTGGGCGGTTACGACAATCTCTTCAAGGCCTGGGGTTTCATCGGCTTGCTGGGCCAATGCTGTTTGCATTGCGAGGAACAGGGCAGAGGGGATAAAGACATGCTTATAACTAATGGACTTCACGGGAATTCTCCTCATTTTTTAATGATGGGATGACTTCATTGTCATTCCGGCGCGGATTAAGGCATGAACCAGAATTTGGAATCAAGTTGCTGTAGCCGCGAATAGTCTGCTGACAGTCTGACGCGAAGTGATGGCGCGATGGTTTCAGTGCTTGTCTACCCACGAGCGCGGAGACCCCGCAATTGCAAGTTTTGTTTCGTGGGCAAAGAAAAAGGCGCCTGGGAGTTCTGGTTGAATCTATTGCTGCTCTGCATGAACATCACGCTCTGCCCAGTCAGAGGGAACGACTCATGCACAACGCCGAAGCGACACTTTTTCCATTGCTGTTTTCCGCATTGTTCGCGTCCGCGGCTGTAGCACAGAGTCCACTCTATCTGGACGTGACGACATCGCACCTGCCTGCCGGGCTTGCCGGTGCCTGCATGAACGTTGCAGCCGGCGATGCCGATGGTGACGGTGACAGCGATCTCGCACTCGCAATGGAATTCCAGCAGAACCTCCTGTTGCTCAATGACGGGCGCGGTCGTTTCAGCAATGCAACTGCACGTTTGCCGGTCGCAGAACACGACAGTGAAGACGTTGAGTTCGCAGACTTTGACGGTGATGGTGACAATGATCTTGTGTTCGTCAGTGAAGATGACAAGACCGACGAGTTCTATCTGAACGATGGGCAGGGCAACTTCAGCGACGCCAGTGCGCAACTGAAGACTGATGATGTATCGAACGATCTGGCTGTGATGGATATCAATGACGATGGCTTGCCCGATGTTCTCACCGGCAACATCGGCATTGATCGCGTGCTGGTCAGCGATGGCAAGGGTGGCTTCCGCGACGAAACCACACAGCGCTGGTCGCAGAGCGGCGACTCCAGAACGCAAGACATTGAAGTGGCTGACCTTGATGGCGACGGCGATTCCGACGTTGTAGTCGGCAACGAAGGTCCCGACCAATTGTTTCTCAATGAAGACGGCGTACTACGGGATGTGACAGCAACAGCATTGCCTGCGAGCAATGATGAAACCCGCAAGATCGAAGCACTCGATGCGGATGGCGATGGTGATGTCGACCTGTTGGTGGGCAATGTACAGTTCGGCATGGAAGAGTCGGCGCAGGATTATCTGCTGCTGAACGACGGGTCTGCTGTATTTACGCGCGCGGAGGAAAGCGCGGTCCAGGAAGATGGGCGTAGCAATTTTGTACTGCAAACTGTCGATCTCGATCGTGACGGCGACCTCGATGCAATAGCACCTTCCACGGTGTTTCCCGCCAACGATATCCGCTTTGTGATGATGAGCGTGGACAGAGATGGCAATCCGTTGATGGTGAGAGCAGACGAAATCTTTTTCGTCGACTCCGACGGCGATGATGATCTTGATGCTCGCGTGACTGTTGATGAGCGCCAGGTGCTGTTCATCAGTGCGGACGGACGCTTCACGCCGTCAGAGGATATCAGTGCCTGGACTGACGTAAACGTACTTGCGCCACGAGACTTTTCTGCCGATGGCCGTGACGATGTGCTGAGCGGGGAAATAGCGTTCACGACATCTCGCGTTAAGGCCGTTGCTTCGATAGAGATATTCCGCAGCGAGTCGCTGCAGGTGGTGGATGCGGATCGTGACGGCGATATTGATGCGATGCTCCCCTTTACACAGAGTATGGCAGCAATCGGTGACTACCTCGTGTTATTGAATGATGGCGCTGGCCATTTCATTCGCGCGGAAGTCGGCGCGGTCCTGCCGGACGGGGGCGGCCTGGGCCTGCTGAAGAGCCTGCTG
>JAZKEH010000347.1:11492-12288 GCA_040387155.1 Pseudomonadota bacterium
CTGTCGTTGGCAATGGCTTCGACATTGAAGTGGCCGACTACGACGGCAATGGCAGCGACGATCTGTTTCTGTGTAATCGGGCATCGTCGCGCGACAACGCAGCGACCACTGGGGGCGTTCAACAACTGCTGCTTGCAAGGTAGGTCGTTAGAAAGCAAAACAGGAACAGCCAAGCGCACCCCAGAACTGGCTTTCTTCTGCGACGGGCAATGGCGTATTCCATACGATGTGATGCTGATGGCCGTGCAGGTTACAGCCGTGGCTGCAACTGGTGTCGCACTGCGCTGTCTGCTGCTTCGCCAGCACGCTGGGTCGTTTGGAGTTCCAGGCGCCGTGATAGGCATTCACCGGCGACCAGGCAGGACTCGCAGGTGGCAGCGGCGGTGACAACTTGTCGAACTCTGCCGCACCATAGACGATGCGGCCGCCAGTGATCGTCAGTACCGATTCGATGAACTGGATATCGGCTTCATTGACTTGCATGAAGTCGGCCGATAGCACCGCCAGATCGGCATACTGCCCTTGCTTGATCGCGCCTTTCACATCGGCTTCGCCGGAAAACCACGCCGAGCCCTGGGTCCACAACTGCAGCGCCTGCGCGCGTTCAATGAGATTGCTGTCGGGATACAACCGCAAACCGCCCAGCGTCTTGCCGCTCACCAGCCAGTACAGCGCCACCCAGGGATTGTAGGACGACACCCGCGTTGCATCGGTGCCAGCGCCAACCGGCACACCTGCTTCCAGCATGCGCGCAATCGGTGGTGTCTGCCGTGCGGCTTCCTTGCCATAACGCGCG
>JAZKEH010000348.1:0-4743 GCA_040387155.1 Pseudomonadota bacterium
CTTGGCACCAACCTCGCGTTGGCGATGGGACTTTTCACATTCATGGTTGCGATCGCCGGTATCTACGGTCTGGCGCAGAACGCCGTGCAGATGGCGACGCAGGAAATTGGCACCCGCAGGGCGCTCGGGGCGACGGACAAGAGCGTAGGCCTTACCTTCCTGCGCAGGGGCACGCGACAGTTGCTGACGGGTTTCGCGATTGCACTGCTGCCAGGGTTGCCCTTCCTGTACATCGTAATGACGCTGGCCGATTCTCTGGGGATGCGTATGGGAATGCCGCTCGTGATGATGGTGATCGTATTGGTGCTGCTCTATTGCACAATCCTGTTCGCCATCTTCGTGCCAATACGTCGCATCCTGCGGCTCGAGCCGGCAGAGGCCTTGCGGTACGAGTAGGGAATGCCATACTCGCCCCGTCTTTTTCAAGCGACTGGAAGCAGCCGTGCCGAACCATATCCTGATTGCAGATGACAACGCCGACGTCATTGCCGCGTTTTCCTACCTGTTGGAAACGGAAGGCTATGTCGTCAGCGCGGCAGCCACTCCCGCTGCAGTACTGAATGAAATCCGCAAGACCGCATTCAACCTCTTGCTGATGGATTTGAACTACAGTCGCGATACGACGTCGGGCAGCGAAGGACTGGAGCTGTTGCACCAGGTCCTGCAACTCGACGAGCAGTTGCCCGTGGTAGTGATAACGGCATGGGGCAGCATCGAAACAGCAGTGGAGGCGATGAAGAAAGGCGCGCGGGATTTCCTGCTCAAACCCTGGAACAACGAGCATGTGCTCTCCGTAGTCAACAACCAGATTTTGCGGCAGCAGGCGGAGAACCGGAATCGCAAGCTGGCAGAGGAAGTCCATCTGCTGAAGGATGCCGCCGATGCCGATGGCGCCCTGGTCAGCAAGGCCCCGGCGATGCAGCGACTGCTCGATCAACTGCAAAGCGCGGCTGCAACTACCGCGACCATCTTGTTGACCGGTGAGAACGGCACTGGCAAAAGCATGCTCTCGCGCTATGTGCATCAGTGTTCGCCGCGCTCTGTGCAACCCTTCGTGAGCGTCAACATGGGTTCCATTACCGAGTCGCTGTTTGAAAGCGAGATGTTCGGCCACGTCAAAGGCGCGTTCACTGATGCGCGTGAAAATCGTATTGGTCGCTTCGAGCTTGCCGACACCGGCACGCTGTTCCTGGATGAGATCGGCAATACGCCGTTCTCGCAGCAGGCAAAGCTGCTGCGCGTACTGGAAGAAAGCCAGTTCGAAAAAGTGGGTTCCTCGCGCACGCAGACCACGGACTGCCGCTTTGTCGCAGCGACCAATACGGATTTGCAGGCTGCAATCAGCGCAGGCAGTTTCAGGCGTGACCTGTTGTACCGCATCAACACCATCGCCTTGCATGTACCAGCCTTGCGCGAGCGGTCTGAAGACATGCTTCCGCTCGCTGAACACTTCCTCGCAGTGCACATGCGCAAGTACGCGAAGCAAGGCTTGTATCTCGGTCGCAATGCGCAGCAGGCGTTGCTGGCTTATGCCTGGCCTGGCAATGTCCGTGAGCTTTCGCATGTGATGGAACGTGCGGTGATTCTTGGCAGGCAGCAGGAGATTGGAGTTGAGACACTCGGCCTCTCAGCGCACGATAACGCCAATGCGCACGGGACCGATGGCAGCGGCATCGCATCAATGCTGATGAACGAATCGCTGGATGATATTGAGAAATACATCATCACTACACGATTGCAGACCGGCACCGGCAACTGGGAAGAGATCGCTGCGTCGCTGGGGCTCAGCAAAAGTGCGTTCTACCGACGCTTGCTTAAGTATGGGCTGAAAAATGTTGAGTGAGCGAGCTGTGTTATGAGCGACTCCACGCCACGACGCATCGCTCCCGAGCTGCAGCAGGTACTGATCGCCCTTGCCGGCAGTTTGATCCCGAGCGTGCTGGGGCTTACAGCGCTTTGGTATCTGCAGGTGTCACCGTATCTGTGGGCACTTGCTGCAGTGTTGCTGGCTCTCCTCACGCTGTTTGTCACGTTCAGCATATGGCGCAATGCGGGCTTTCAATTCCGTAGCCTGCATAACCTGCTCGAGGCGATGGTGAAGGGGAACTACACCTTGCGCGGTGCCCGCGGCGACGGCGGCTCCTACGGCAAACTGGTGGTCGTCATCAACGAGCTTGCCGATACGTTGCACCGGCAACGTCTGCAGTCGGAAGAAAAACAATTATTGCTGCTGAAGGTGATCAACCAGATTGATGTGGCAATCCTCGCGTGGGATGAGGAAAACCGCATCCAGTTGTTGAATCCCGCGGCGGCAGAGCTGCTTGGCATCGGTGGAGATATTGCAGGCGTCGATATGGCCGCCCTGTTGCCGGACTCTGTAGCCTTTGCGAAGGCAATGCAGGCAGGACAGGCGCAGCTACGCGATCTTGAGCTTGGCAACAACTACGGCCGCTACGTGCTGTTCAAGGAGCGCTTCATCGCCGATGGCAAGACACACCATCTGCTGTTCATGACAAACATCGCCAGCATCCTGCGGGCCGAAGAGAAGAAGGTCTGGCAGGATCTGATCCGCGTGTTGAGTCACGAAATCAACAATTCGCTGGCGCCGCTCAATTCACTGAGCCAGAGCCTTGGCAAACAGGTGCAACTGCGCGAACAGGATGCCGTGCTGGCAGCAGAGCTACTGAAAGGACTGACGATCATCGAAAAGCGCGCTGCGGCCCTGACGGAGTTTTTGCAGAATTACCGCAAGCTCGCCAGCCTGCCTGAGCCCGTGCTGACGCCGGTGGATGTGAAACAGCTCGTCACTGGCGTAACGGGTCTGTTCGCTGAGCAGCCCATTCGTGTCAGCGGCTTGCCGATCGTAGTGCCATTGGATGCAGCACAAATGGAGCAGGTGTTGATCAATCTGCTGAAGAATGCGATTGAAGCGAATGCCTGCGCGGCGGCGACCACAAAGAGCGGTGCCGACGCGGGCATTGAGATCACGTGGTACTGCGAGCAGCGGCGGCTGACGTTGTTGGTCAGCGATACCGGCACTGGCATTGCCAGCCGGCAGAATCTGTTCACGCCGTTTTACACCACCAAGAGCAATGGCTCCGGCACTGGCCTGAGCCTGTGCAGACAGATCGTGGAAGCGCATGGGGGCGAGCTGCACCTGGCCAACCGCAAGGACCGAGCAGGTTGCATCGTGAGTATTTCGCTGCTGTTGCCGGATCACCTCGAAAAGAGTTGAGTCGTCCAGCGACGCCGGCGACTCACAATGAGCGCCAACAATTTCCCATATTCGTCTTGAACCAATCGAACAATTCCCAAACGCGGGAAACCCACCACATCCAATCGTGGCAGAAATTCCTGAAACTCTATCGATATCAGTGAATTAAAAAACTGGCGCACTAACTGCATTGCGGTGTCATCCATATCATCAAAGGATGACGAGTATGACCGCCACGAAACTGGCAACGTTGTTAATGTTTGCGCTGTTGCCGCTCAGCAGCGGCAAAGCTGCCGAAGTCGATGAAGCTCCCGAGGAGATCATCGTGACTGGCCGCCTGCCGGGCCCGCCGCTGTGGAAGGTCAGCAACGGCGATAGAGTCATGTGGATCTTCCCGCTTCCGATGTGGACGCCGAAGAACATGCTCTGGGACAGCGAGCGCGTGGCGCGCGTCATCGCGGAGTCGCAGGAAGTGCTGGACGGGCCTAAAGTCCAGGGGGGACCTGCGGCCTCAGTGATGCTGAATCCCGTCAACGCCCTGCGGGCCGACCACCTCTCGGGCCGGCTCCAACGCAATCCCGATGGCGGCACCCTGGAAGAGAACCTGCCACCGGAGCTGTATGCGCGCTTCGCGGCGCTGCACACGCGCTACTTTCCGCAAAACGGCGGCATTCTGGAGATGCGCCCGAGGAACGCCAGCGCGTTGATGATGAACATCATCCACAGAGAGGAGGGCCTCGACGCCGGCGGTGACATTGTGAATACGATCCGGCGCCTGGTGCGCCGCAACCGCGACATCAAGCACACCGAAGTCTCCGTGAGAGTGACTATGGCGGACAGCTACCGCGAGTGGGCGGACCGCCTATGAGATCAGGGAGCCGTGACATGTTGACCATCAGAAATCTGACCCATACCTATTCCAACGGCGTCTGTGCGCTCAGCAACATCAACCTTGATATTCCCAAGGGCATGTTCGGCTTGCTGGGCCCCAACGGTGCTGGCAAGTCGACGCTGATGCGCACCATTGCCACGCTGCAGCAACCGTCGGCGGGCAGCATCAGGTTTGGTACGACCGATGTACTCAAGGAGCCTGACAGGCTGCGGCGAGTACTGGGCTATCTGCCGCAGGAGTTCGGTGTTTACCCGCGCGGCTCGGCGTACGAGATCCTCGACCACATCGCCGTCATGAAAGGCTTCGTCAACGCCGGCGAGCGCCGGGACATGGTGGAGGCATTGCTGCACCAAACCAATCTCTATGCGGATCGCAAGAAGCGGCTGGCGACATTTTCCGGCGGCATGCATCAGCGCTTCGGCATCGCGCAGGCGCTGATCGGTGATCCCAAACTCGTGATCGTCGATGAGCCTACTGCAGGGCTGGATCCGGAAGAGCGCAATCGTTTCTACAATCTGTTGTCGACCATTGGTGAAGACGTCGTCGTCATCCTTTCAACCCCTATCGTGGAAGACGTGGCCGTGCTCTGTTCCAACATGGCAATCATGGCGGGAGCGAAGGTTGTCTTGCAGGGAAC
>JAZKEH010000349.1:0-4855 GCA_040387155.1 Pseudomonadota bacterium
AATCTGCTTAGCAACGTTCGCCAGATTGAAGCGAGCATGGCTGGCAGTCTGCCGGGTCCTGGCGCTGTCATGGTGGCGCCGTTGCCGCTTTATCATATTTACGCCTTCACCCTGAATTTTCTGGCGACGCTTGCCTGTGGTCATCACGCGTTGCTGATTCCGAACCCGCGCGACAGCAAGAGCTTTATCCGCGCGCTGCGCAACGTGCGCATGCAGGGCTTCGTCGGTATCAGTACCTTGTATGGCAATCTGCTGGAAAAGCCCGGCTTTCGTACACTGGATTTCAGCAGTTTGTCAGTGGCAACCTCTGGCGGCATGGCGCTGTCTCCGCAAGTAGGCGCCGCGTGGGGTGAACTGACCGGCACGCCAATTCTGGAAGGCTATGGTCTTACCGAATGCTCACCGTTGGTCAGTTGCAATACCCATCGTCAATACCGCGCCGGTACCGTCGGCAAGCCCATCGCCAATACCCATGTGAAGTTGCAGACTGCTGAAGGCGGCGATGCCATCCTCGGCGAGCCAGGGGAAATCTGTGTGAAGGGCCCGCAGGTGATGCAGGGCTACTGGAACAATCCGGCAGAAACAGCACAGGTGCTTGATGAAGACGGCTGGCTGCACACGGGCGATATTGGCGTGCTGGATGCTGATGGCTTTCTGAAAGTTGTTGATCGCCTGAAGGACATGATTGTCGTCTCCGGGTTCAACGTATATCCGAACGAGATAGAAGACTTCGTCTGCACCCACCCCGCCATTCGTGATGCCTGCGTCGTTGCAGGCGGTTCCGAACTGGCGCCGGTCATCCAGTTGTATGTCGTCAGCAGTGATGCATCGCTCACTGCAGAGGTCTTGCTTGAATATTGCCGTCGCGGGCTCACTCCCTATAAAGTGCCGCGCTTCATTGAGTTTCGCACCGCGCTGCCCAAGTCCTCACTGGGCAAGGTGCTGCGGCGCCAGTTGCGGCCCGCCGCTCTTCACCCGGATAACTGATCAAAGATGCTTGTACGACCTCGTATTGCCAAAGTAGTGCCCAACTTCCGCCAGACTCTGCATCCCGTATTGCAACAAATCCTGTCAGCACGCGGCGTGAACACTGATGAACAATTGCAGTTATCGCTCACAGGCCTGCTGTCGCCAGCCACCCTGAAAGGCATGGACGAGTCGGTGGCCTTGCTGCTGCAGGCGCTGACAGCACAGCAGCGTTTGCTGATCGTGGCGGACTACGATGCCGACGGCGCCACCAGTTGTGCGTTGGCCATCCTCGGCCTGCGCCTGTTGGGCTTCCGTCATGTCGATTATCTGGTGCCGAATCGGTTTGAGTTTGGCTATGGCCTGACACCGCCGATTGTTGAGATCGCCAGAACGCTGCGACCTGACATGCTGATAACCGTCGACAACGGCATTGCCAGCAACGCCGGTGTAGCACTCGCCCGCGAGTACGGCATGCAGGTGTTGATCACTGATCATCATTTGCCGGGGGAAACGCTGCCGGCAGCTTCGGCAATACTGAATCCCAACCAGCCTGGTTGCAGTTTTGCCAGCAAGGCGCTGGCCGGCGTTGGTGTCATGTTTTATCTGTTGTTGGGTCTGCGCAAGGCCTTGCGTGAGCAGGGCAGGTTTGCCGGTCAAGCTGAACCCAATCTGGCAGCATTGCTCGATCTGGTCGCGCTCGGCACAGTAGCTGACGTAGTACCGCTCGATGAAAACAATCGCAGGCTCGTCAAACACGGGCTTGGTCTGATCCGCAACCAGAAAGCGCGGCCGGGCATTTTGGCTCTGCTCGAAGTAGCTGGTCGCAACCCCGGCGTTTGTGTGGCAAGTGACCTCGGCTTTGCGGCAGGTCCGCGCCTGAACGCTGCTGGCCGTCTCGATGACATGCGCCTCGGTATCGAGTGCCTGCTGGCAGACGATCCCTACAAGGCGCGCCAGATAGCGCAGCAACTGGATGCACTCAACAAGGACCGCCGCCTGATCGAACAGGACATGCAGGAAGCCGCGCTGTTGCAACTGGAAGCGCTGACGTTACCCGCAGACCGCCACTACAGCCTCTGCCTGTATGACGCTGGCTGGCACCAGGGTGTCATCGGCATTCTGGCGTCGCGTATCAAGGATCGTCTGCATTGTCCGGTGCTGATATTTGCGGACGCCGGAGACAATGAAGCAGGGCAGCCGCAGTTGAAAGGCTCGGCGCGTTCTATCGCGGGTGTGCATATGCGCGATCTGCTGGATGCAGTGGCCACCCACAATCCGGGTCTGCTGGAAAAATTCGGCGGTCACGCGATGGCGGCCGGTTTGACACTGGCACGCGCACGCTTCAAAGAATTTGCACAGGCCTTCGATGCCGAAGTGCGTGCAACGATCGATGAAGAAGTGCTTGCGCGCGAAGTGTTCTGCGATGGCGCCTTGAGTGGCGATTGCTTCACGCTCGAATTTGCCGAGCTCTTGCGTAACCTGACTCCGTGGGGACAGCATTTTCCCGAGCCCGTGTTCACCGATGACTTCATGGTGCGCACGCGACGTGTCCTGGGCGAGAAGCACCTTAAGCTGACCTTGTCTGTCCCCGGCACTGCGCAGCAGATCGAAGCGATTGCGTTCAATCAGGATGCTGCAGCACTGTCCAGCCAGAGCGAGCGCGTGCGATTGCTGTACCGGCTTGACGTCAATGAATACCGCGGCGCCAGCACACCCCAGCTCGTGGTCGAACAACTGGAGTTTCTGTGAGCACTGCATCACCGCGGTTGGCCGCCTTCACCCATCGTTTGTTCGTGCTGTACTGGCTTGCGCGCTTCTGGGCCACGTTTGCGGTGCAGATCATGGCAGTGGCCGTGGCATGGCAGGTCTACGATCTCACCCGTGACCCGCTCGATCTTGGCATCATCGGCATGGTGCAGTTCCTGCCGATGTTGTTGCTGGTATTGATTACGGGCTCAGTGGCGGATCGCTATGGCCACCGCAAGGTGATGGTGATTTCGGTAGCAGTAGAAGTGCTGTGTGCAGCAGCGATTCTTTGGTTCGCAGCGCAAGGGCTGCAGTCTCCAATGCCGATTTTTGCGTCGCTGACGGTATTGGCAGTGGCGCGCGCGTTCTTCGGACCGGCGTCGCAATCACTGGTTGTGCACCTGGTGCCACGCCATGATTTTGCCAACGCCGTCAGCTGGAATTCGTCAGCGTGGCAGGTGGCGAGCATTGTTGGCCCTGTTGCCGGTGGTTTGCTTTATGGCATCGATGCTGCAGTAGCTTATTCGACTTCGGTGGTCATGCTGATCATTTCGCTGGTGCTGCTGTTGCTGATTCCAAATCCGCCACCGCCGGCCGAAATCCGCAAGATCACCTTTGCTTCCCTGTTCGATGGCCTGCATTTCATTCGCAAGCAGAATCTCGTGCTCGGTGCCATTTCACTGGATCTGTTTGCGGTACTGCTTGGTGGTGCGGTTGCGCTGTTACCGGTCTACGCGCGTGACATCCTGCAACTGGGACCATGGGGCTTGGGATTGTTACGCGCAGCGCCTGGCATCGGCGCCGTGCTGACTGGTGCTCTGATCGCAGCCAATCCGATCCGTGACCATGCAGGCCGTATCCTGCTCGTGTTTGTCGCGCTGTTCGGCTTGTTCACGGTAGGTTTCGCGCTCTCCACAACGGCCTGGTTATCAATTGTGTTGCTGGGATTGATCGGCGCAACCGACATGGTCAGCGTTGTCATCCGCGAAACGCTGCTGCAGCTGTGGACACCCGACGACGTGCGCGGACGTGTCAACGCCGTCAACATGGTGTTCCTTGGCGCCTCCAATGAACTGGGCGAATTCCGCGCCGGTCTGATGGCGGCGTGGATAGGCGTAGTGCCGGCCGTCGTCATTGGCGGTATCGGTGCGGTTGGCGTTGCCGCCTTGTGGGGCCTGCTGTTTCCGGCCCTGCGGGATGCCCGTTATCTGGATGGACGCCGCGGATAAGCCAGGATTCATGATGTTTGCGCAACTGCGGTGGCATAATGCGGCCGCCACTCAACCACTTCGGGAGCACGGCCATGGTTAACTTTTTCACATTAAAAAAATCAGCTGTTTTGTTCGGGCTCATGTTTGCCACCAACGTTGCGCTGGCCCAGCAGGACTATGTGGTCTATGTCACCAATGAAGATTCCAACAATGTCAGCATCATTGATGGCGCGAGCAATGCGGTGCTGGCAACGGTAGACGTTGGCAAGCGCCCGCGCGGCTTGAAGGTCAGTCCCGATGGCACGCGTCTGTATGTTGCCGTGAGCGGTGCACCGAAATGCCCGCCGACGATGGATGACGAAGAATGCGAAAAACTGGAAGTCGATCTCAGTGCCGATGGCATTGCCGAAGTTGATACCACCAGCCACATGCTGCTGCGCGTATTGCCAAGCGGTCTTGATCCCGAACAGTTCGATGTGAACTGGACTACTGGTCTGGTCTATGTCGCCAATGAAAATGCCAATCAGGCCAGCATTCTTAATCTTGAAAAAGGCGAGATTCTCGGCACCGTGGCGACCGGTCTTGAGCCCGAAGGCGTGCGCGTTACGCCGGACGGCAAATATGCCTATGTCACCGGTGAAGTTGACAGCGACATCACGGTCATCGATACGGCCACCGGCATGTTGCACAGCAAGATAAAGGTGGGCCTGCGCCCACGTGACATCGTGTTCAGCAGCGACAGCAAGGTAGCCTATGTCTCCAATGAAGTCGGTGCCAGCATTGCCGTGATCGATGTGGCAACCAGTATGGTGTCGAATACGTTTGCGTTGCCGGAAGGCTCGCTGCCAATGGGCGTGGTGCTGTCGAATGACGACCAGACGCTGTATGTGGCCAATGGCCGCGCCAAGACTGTTGTTGCGATGAATGTG
>JAZKEH010000350.1:0-4717 GCA_040387155.1 Pseudomonadota bacterium
ACCGTCGACTGAACAGTATGCAAACTATCCCACGTTCCATATTCCGGCGTTTCACTTCAAACATCCGGTAACCGGGCGCGAGCCTCAATATCCGGAAGGTGATCCTGCCATTGGCAAACCGACTGGCCTCAGCTCGACAACGGATGCTGCGCTCAATGACGGTTCTCTTTTTGATAGCGCAACACTGCCCGCACAAGTTGCTGCAGCGACAGTGCGCAGCCAACGCGCGCTGGCAACCGACGCCGTGGAAAACCTGGTAAACGCCTATGGGTACTATCTGGACGAGTGCATGACCCAGGATGTCGCTGCCTTGTTTGCGGAAAACGGCGTCAACGAAATTGCTGGCATTGGCTACTACGAAGGCGCTGCGAAAATCGCCAACGCACTGAAACTTGCTTACTGCCCCGCCGGCCGCCAGGAAAATGCATTGACGTTGCATCACGTGCTACAGCCAGTCATCACTGTTGATGACGATGGTATGAAGGCAACCGTTGTTGCGCGTCTGTGGCAAGTGCATGCCACGGGGGCTGATGACGACTACTACCTGATGGGCGAGTTGAACGGTGAAGCGGTGAAGCAGGGTGAACAATGGAAACTGGCGTCACTCGGCACAACGTACAAATGGGCAGCATCCGTCAAAGACGGTTGGGCGCGTGCGACTGACCAGGAAGCATTGGGTTATGCCGCACCGGTCAGCATGCTCACCGAGTTGCCGCCTGATCGACCAGCACAGACAGCGAGGTTGGCGCCAGCACCCTGAAATTGTTGTCGTTCGCGCTTTGACAGGCTCCGGTCTTTTTCGTTATATTCAAAAATACATAACGAAAATCATCGGAGTATCTGTGCGTTTTGAGTACAAGCTTGTCGCGGCGGCCGTATCGCTGGCCGTCAGCGTTTCTGCCGTTGCCCAACAGTCTGCTGCCATCGGCAGAAGTCCGGTTCTCGAGAGCATCATCGTTACCGCACGTCGTCGCGAAGAGAATCTGCAGACCGTTCCAGCTGCTGTTTCAGTAGTCGACAGCGATTTGCTGGACAGCTCGTACACGGTGAATCCGCAACAGCTCAGCCTGTTGGTGCCAAGTCTCTATTACAACTCTGCCAATCCGCGTAATACCGCCTATACGATTCGTGGCCTCGGTTCCAACACACTGTCCATCAGCGCAGCGAATGACGGCATGGAGCCTGGTGTTGGTTTTTATGTGGATCAGGTTTATCACGGCCGTCCTGCCACAGCGTCGTTTGATTTCACCGACATCGAACGGGTGGAAGTGATGCGCGGCCCGCAGGGCACTCTGTTCGGCAAGAACACAACAGCCGGCGCCATCCACGTTATCAGCCGCGAGCCTACCTTCGAGCCGGAAGCCAACGGCGAGATCAGCCACGGCAGTTACGATTTCACGCAGATAAAAGGTTCGGTCTCGGGTGCGTTGCCTATCGAAAAATTCGCCGCGCGTCTTTCCGCCCAGATGACCAGCCGGGATGGGTTGGTCGACAACGTCAGGACTGGGAACGATCTCAACAACCTCGACAACTACGCCTTGCGCGGGCAATTGTTGTTCGTGCCGACGGACAGCCTGAAGTTCCGCTTGATCGGCGATATATCCGATCTTGATTCTGCCTGTTGTACACAGAGCTATTTACGTGTGGGCAAGAGCCTGCGCAGCGCCGCCCGCCAGTTTCCCGCGCTTGCTGCCGGCCTCGGTTACACGCCAGCCAGTACAGACATCTACGACCGTGTGACAGACATCGACGCTGATCTGTTGATCAACACGCAGGACGGCGGTGTGACGCTGATCGGCGATTGGGAAATTCCCTCCCACACGCTGACGTCGGTCTTGGCATGGCGCTACTGGGACTGGGACGTTGCCAATGATCGCGACTACACGGGTATTCCTATCCAGCTGACCCAACGCATCCCGTCACGACAGGATCAATATAGCCAGGAGTTGCGTCTCGCGTCCGATGCGGATGCAGCGTTCAGTTACGTCGGCGGGCTCTATTGGTTCAAGCAGGAAATCGGCGGACGTCCACTAAGCATCTATGGACCAGAAGCGGCGTACTGGCTGTTGAGCCAAGCCAACTTCACGGTGCCGATTCCGCGCAATCTGCTCGATGGCTACGGTCAAACCGGCAGCTCAACATTTGAGATGGAAAGCCATGCCGCGTTTGGCGAAGTGAATTACGCGTTCACGCCGCGTTTCACCTCAACGCTGGGGTTGCGCTACACGCATGAAGACAAGACTGGCAATTATGAGACGCAGGTATTTGGCGGCGCCGACCTCACTGGATTGCCAACCGCTACTGCGACAGAACTGAATCGCGCCAAACTGTCAATCTTCCGTCCACAGAACTACACAGCGGAAAACAGCGACGGCAGTTGGTCGGGCCGCGCCAACGTGGCTTACGAGTTTACCGATGCGCTGTTTGGCTATATGAGCTATGCGCATGGCTACAAGTCGGGCGGGCTCAATATGGCGGGGCTGCCGCTGGACGCGGCGAACAGGCCAACCCTGGCGACTGCCGTTATTCGTGATGAAACCAATTCCACTGTGGAAGTGGGGCTCAAGTCCACGCTGTTTGACAGCAAAGCCACGTTGAATCTGGCGGCATACCGCACAGAAGTCGAAGACTACCAGGCCAATGTCGTTTCCAGTCTGGAGACTGCAGCCATTCGTTCCTATCCGTCGAACATTCCTGCAGTACGCGTGCAAGGGGTGGAAGCGGACTTTACGGCATTGCTGTTTGAAGGCTTCCTGCTACGCGCCTCCGCTGCGTATGCCGATGGCGAGAACACAGACTATCCATTGGGGCCATGCCCGCTCGAAGTGCAAACTGCTGCGACAGTGGCGTGCAACCTAACCGGCACGAAGCTCGCAGGCCTGTCTGAATTGTCGGGCACGCTGGGTTTCGACTACTCCTTTGCAATCGGTAACGGCACCTTGG
The DNA here is from genome assembly GCA_040387155.1 of Pseudomonadota bacterium. Classification (GTDB taxonomy): domain Bacteria; phylum Pseudomonadota; class Gammaproteobacteria; order Pseudomonadales; family Pseudohongiellaceae; genus CAILUG01. The sequence continues at coordinate 2,944 of JAZKEH010000350.1, forward strand.
TGCTGCATGCCGACTCAAGTTTTCGCAGTGACTACAACAGCGACACGTCGGCCTCGCAGTACACAAAAATTGCAGGCTATGGCGTGACCAACGCGAAAGTGGGCTATCAGACTGATTCGGGTTGGAGCTTCGATGTGTTTGCCCGCAACCTGTTCGATGCCAACTACATTACGGCATTGACGATACAGACGGGTAATTCAGGTTTGATTCTTGGTCAGCCCAGTGATCCCCGCATGTGGGGAGTGACAGTGCGTAGAACGCTCTGAGCTATCGACTTCGTTTGCAGATGTGAACGTTAGTGGTACTGCGTTGGAGACAAGCGAGCCAACGCGGTACCCGACCGCCAGTTCGCCACAATGCGGAATCAGGGCTTCACGCCGCCCATCTCACAGATTCTTGCGAACTGCTCTGGCGTCACCTTGCCAACACTGAGGCGACCAAGCCGCACCAGATCCATGTCCTTGAAAAAGGGATCGGCCTTTATCGTTGCCAGCGAGACGGTCTTCTTCATGTCCTTGTGGGGCCCGAACTCCACTGCTGACCAATCACCTTCCGTAGCGGTTTTGTCAGGAAAGTGTTCTTTCAACACCTTCGCAATGCCGACGATCTCAACGCCTTCATTGCTGTGATAGAAGAACGCGAGATCGCCCTTTTTCATCAAGCGCAGATTGTTGCGGGCAGTGTAGTTACGGACGCCACTCCAGTCGGTCTTCTTGTCCTTTTTCAGTTGTTCCCAACTGAACTCGTACGGTTCGGATTTGATCAGCCAGTAATTCATTGTGTCGTACCTCGTTATTCGTTGCGCGCTTTCTACGCTTTGCTGCGGGGTGCCAGCAAGCCGCGGTGCCGGAACCAGAGTTCCAGGGGAAACGTGACCAGCGGCGGAATCGCTGCCAACACCGCCAGAATGCCGCACCACCACGGCCAGCGCAGGCGGATCGCCGTGAAAATGGAGACAAAGAAATAGATCAGGAAGGCGGCGCCATGCAAACGGCCGAACAACCAGACACCAAGGTCGGTGGCTTCGACAACATATTTGAGGAACATGCCGATGAGCAGGCCGGCCCAGGTAAGGGCTTCGAATCTGGCGGCAACAGTAAATATCTTTGCGACTGACAAGAGTGAGGGTTTCCGTAGTGTTGATTGATATCAGTCAAGATCGCACATCGGGTGTGAAGGGATCAACCTGACCGGGTGGTGTTGGTGGTATCGGAAAACATGCTCATAAAAAAGCCGGAGCAAGCCCCGGCTTTTTTGATGAGCAGACTGATCATTCAAACGAGAAGATATCGTCATTCTGGGTCGGCTTGGTCATGCCTTCTTCGAAATATTTCTCCCAGATGGCGCCCCATGGGCGACCGAACATGTCGGGCAGTTCGTATTCAAAGATGGCGCCAGGCGACATCGGATTGTTGACGCCATCAACGTTGAAGATCGTCTGCTGGCATTCGATGAACGCAAGCGGCGTTTCATTGGCGTCGGTGTAGTTGTTGACCTTGTTGAGGTTGCGCACGATGCGCATCGGTTCTACGAAGGCTTCTTCGTCATACAGAATGGATTCGTGGTTGAGGCCGAGGAACTTGCCGTCCTTGTCGCGATTCGGGGTGTAGATCTCGATGGTTTGCATCTTGTTGGAGAACTCGAATGCGGAGTGCGCTTTCCAACCCTGGATGTTGCTGGTCCACGTGATCAGCGTTTCACCATCCCAGAAGCCAACAGTTTCACCGTACCAGCGGGGCACGGCTTCGCCGAGACGTGGCACACCACCGGCAGC
>JAZKEH010000351.1:0-3162 GCA_040387155.1 Pseudomonadota bacterium
CTAGCAGCCAGACGTCACCTTGGAGACTGACGGCAGCGCCGTTGGCGGCCGGCACAGCATCATCGGCTGGATCATTGCCTTCAGGCGCAGCTTCCTTGGCCTCATCGAGAATGAAATCGACCGCATTACCCGGCTTTTGCAAACCCTGCGCCACAACGTCACCGCCTCGCACGAGACGAGCGAACTCGATCTTGGCGAGCTGGTGCGCAGCCACTACAAATGGCTAGGCGCCGCCTTGGCCAACAAGGAAAAACTGCAGTTGCTCTACAGCCCGGCATCGCAGCCGGCAGTCATCAATGCCAGCCCGGCCATGCTCACCCAGATCCTGCTGAACCTCGTAAAAAATGCTGCAGAGGCCTTGGGCGAGAGTGGTACCATCACGCTGGCTGTCAAACGCAATGTCCATTTCATGGACAGACTGTATGTGTTGCTGGAAGTGAGCGATGACGGCCCTGGACTTGAAGCCTGGCAGATGCAAAAACTGTTTCAATCAGGGAGCACGACCAAGACGGGAATGCATACCGGATCGGGCCTGGCAATCGTCAAGAAACTGGTTGATGAGTTGCAGGGTCAGATCAGTTGCCATAGCGAAAACGGCGATAACACCGGCGCCAGACACGGCAGCAAGTCCAATCACAAGACAGGCACAACGTTCACGATACTGCTTCCGCAAGTCCGCTGAATTGCGCGGTGATTCTTGCTGATGGAAAGTGCTACTGAAAAGTGCGATTGGTAATTTTGCGACTGGTATAGAGGCTGTACATGCCCCACCCGCCCCACATCTTGTTGGTGGACGATGAACCCTTTCTGCTGCAGAGCTGCAAACTACTACTCGAAGTAGCCGGCTTCACCGTCACGACGGCGGTAAACGGCAAAGAAGCGCTGGCCTGCATCGCCGCCAATCCCGATATTGATCTGCTGCTGCTCGATCTCAACATGCCCGAGATGGACGGGCTCGAAGTGCTGCGCACGCTGCGCAACCAGAATCACGAAGTCTGCACGGTGGTGCTCAGTGCCGAAACCGGGTTTGATTCAGTCAGCCAATCCTTCCAGCTCGGCGCCTACGACTACGTGCGCAAACCCTACGAATTCGACGATCTCGTCAACACGCTGCGCAACACGCTGAAGAAGCGGGAACTGGAAGTCAGCTTCTCGCGCCTGCGCCATCAGCTTGAGCGTTCCGAACGTCTCCATCGCTTCATGATCGAAAGCTCACCCGACATCATCTTCATTGTCGATCGCGAAGGCCGTTTCCGTTTCATCAATGACCGCACGCAAGACGTGTTGGGTTACAGCAAGGAAGAACTGCAGGGTCAACATTACTCCCTGGTAGTCGCACCGGAATCACTGGAAAAGGCCGAAGCGTGCTTCAGCGAACGTCGCTCCGATACACGCGGTACCAAGGACGAAGAGCTGTGGCTGCTGTGCCGACCAGGCGCCAAGGCCGGCGAAGAACGCCGCCGCATCGCCTTTGAGCTGAACTCAATGGGCATCTACGAACACGAAAGCATCGATGAAAACGGCGAGAAGTACGGCCGCGATTATTCCGGCACCTACATCGTCGCGCGCGACATCACCGAACGCCTGGCCGCGCAGAAACTTATTCACTACCAGGCTTACCACGACCTGCTGACCGGGCTACCCAATCGTGCGCTGTTCATGGACAGACTCGGCAACGCGATCAGCAATTCCCGCCGCTCACAGCAGAAGCTGGTCGTCATGTTTCTCGACCTTGATCGCTTCAAGCTCGTTAACGACACGCTGGGCCACGACATTGGCGATGAACTGCTGAAGCAAGTCTCTGTTCGCCTGAAAAGCTGCCTGCGCGAAAGCGATACGCTGGCGCGGCTTGGTGGTGATGAATTCATCGTGCTGTTGCCACATGTCGATCAAGTGACGATGGCGCACAAGGTGGCGGAAAAAATCGTCAACGCCATCAAGGAACCGCTGATGGTTGGCAACCACGAAATCTATGTAACGACGAGTATCGGTATTGCGATGTATCCGGAAGATGGCCGCAATGTCGAAGACCTTATCAAGAATGCCGACACCGCGATGTATCACACGAAAGCTTCCGGCAAGGATGGCTTCCGCATCTACACGCAGGAACTCAGCGATCACCAACAGCAACAACTTTCCATCGAACAGGACATACGCCGCGGTCTGCGTGAGCACCAGTTCGTGGTGCACTACCAGCCCCAGCTGCACACGATGACGGGAGTTGTCACCGGCGTGGAAGCGTTGTTGCGCTGGCAGCATCCCGAACGCGGACTACTGAAGCCCGCCTACTTCTTGCCCATAGCGGAAGAATCATCCTTGATGCTGGAGCTCAGCGACTTCGTCATGGCGGCGGCGCTCACCGATGTGCAGCATTGGTGGCAGCAAGGCATCGAGTTGAGCAAGATCGCCGTCAATTGTTCAGTGCGCCAGATTGAGCAAGCTGATTTTGTCGACAAGCTCATTGCCCAGCTGAAGCTGCGCAACTTTCCCGGCAGCGCACTCGAAATTGAAATTACCGAAAGCACGTTGATGAACGAGATTGAGTCGACCATCGCCAAACTCAAGCAGCTCGCAAAATATGGCGTCAGCGTTGCCATCGACGATTTCGGCACCGGGTATTCATCACTCAGTCTGTTGCAGAAACTGCCGATACATCGCCTGAAAATAGACCGCAGTTTCATCCAGGATCTCGAAGTGGATTCCGAACGTTTCATCATCGAAGCCATCGCCCATATGGCGCGCGGCCTCAAGTTGGAGATGGTGGCGGAAGGCGTGGAAGAAGAATACCAACTGAAATACCTGAAGAACCTGCAGTGTCAGGTGGTGCAGGGTTATCTGGTGGGTAGCGTCATGTCCGCTTCCGAGATGGAGCAGTTCCTGCGCGAGCACAACGGCGCCGCTGCGCTGGAACTGAAACGCCTGGCGAATTCCTGAGCTCAGCCCAGCGAAAAAATTCTAATTGCGCACCCGCGTCACCTTGGTGACGGACTTGATAACGCGCACGCGCTTCATGACGCGCGCCAGGTGAATGCGATTACGCACGCCGAGCGTCAGGCTGATGATGCTGAACTGGGCATCGCGATCCGACATCGTCATCTTCTCAATGTTGGCTTCGCTGCTGGTAATTGTATTGGCCAGCGTCGCGATGATGCCGCGCTGGTG
>JAZKEH010000352.1:0-1522 GCA_040387155.1 Pseudomonadota bacterium
CGTCGTAAGGATCGTATTCCTCGTCTTCCTCATCGCCTTCGGCGTAATCAACTGCATGATCATCGCCAGCCAGTTCTGCGGCGTCCTCTTCCCTTTCGTCTTCTGCCGTTGCGACTTCTTCTGCCGCCAGCGCAGCTTCAGCCTCTGCATCAGATTCATCGTCAAATTCTTCGTCGAACTCGTCATCGAACCCATCGTCAAAGTTCTCATCCAGCGGGTCCTGTTGCTTGGCGACAAACTGGTCCGCCAGCTCATCCATCAATCCCTGCTCCTGCAACTGGTCTTCAACCTCAAGAGGATCTGGCAGGAAATCATTATCGTCATTGACGCCATCTCCATCATCAAAAGGTGACCCCAGCATCGACTCACGTTCTTCGATGGCAGCGGCAGCGGCATCTGCGACTTCAGCAGTGGAGAGAGCGCTGGCTGAGTCGTAATCATCTTCAAGACCAGCGGTGACTTCGGGCGGCAGCTCATCGTCATCGAAATTGTCGGATGTCTGATCCAGCACAGGATCAGCAATGGCATAGACATTGGCGTGTTCAATCGAGTTTTCCTCGATGTCCACCGGGTCCATCAGCACCGGGACAGAGTCCTGCGCGGGTTCAGGCTGGCGCACAACGCGATCGCGGCCGTCTTTCAGGTTATACCGTTTACGCGGGATTACCGGCTCGCTGTCACGAGGCAAGGTGCGGGCGCCGCCGTTGGGCAGTTCGGAATTGGGCAGCAGATCGAGGTCAACGTCTTCTTTCGGAATATTCGGGTCGAGCTTCATGACAACGCGATTGCGCCGTTCGACCCATTTGCGGCGAAAGCCATCCAGCAGCACCAGAACAATGGCGCCGACGGTGGCAACGACTAACCAATCAAGCAATTGCATAACTTGCTTTCCGCACTCGTTTCACAACTACATCGCTGCCAGTTCGGCAGCTTCTTCAATGTTGACAGTGACGAGACGGGAAACACCCGGCTCGTGCATGGTGACACCCAACAACTGGTTGGCGGCCTCCATCGTCAAGCGATTGTGAGTGATGAAAATGAACTGCACAAATTCGGACATTTCCTTAACCAGCGCGGCATAACGCCCTACGTTGGCATCGTCGAGCGGTGCGTCCACTTCGTCGAGCATGCAGAACGGCGAAGGATTCAGCTGGAAGATCGAGAATACCAACGCGATGGCCGTCATCGCTTTTTCACCACCTGACAGCAAATGGATCGTGCTGTTCTTCTTGCCCGGTGGTCGCGCCATGATGGCAACACCGGTATCAAGCAGATCTTCGCCGACCATATCGAGGTAGGCATGGCCGCCACCGAAGACTTTCGGGAACAGCGCCTGCAGACCGTTGTTGATCTTGTCGAAGGTTTCCTTGAAACGGGTACGCGTTTCCTTGTCGATCTTGCGAATCGCGTTCTCCAGTGTGTCGAGCGCGCGCTCCAGTTCGGAGTTCTGGGCGTCGAGATAGATCTTGCGCTGCGACTGCGTGCTGTATTCGTCAATGGCTGCCAGGTTGATCGGTCCCAG
>JAZKEH010000352.1:1532-4167 GCA_040387155.1 Pseudomonadota bacterium
CGCTGCACGCGACCGGCGATCTGTTCGAGCTCCTGTTCGCAGGCGCTCTCGCTGACATCTTCCGGCATCGCCGCCAGCACTGTCTGCAAGTCGTATTGGCTTTCGACCAGATGCTGCGCCAGCTGCGCACGCTTGACGTGAGCGCCTTCGCTGTTGAGCTTCAATGTCACCAATTCGTCGCGCACCTTCTGCGTCTGTTCCTGACTCTGATGACGCTGGCCTTCATAGGTACGCAGTGCCTGATTCAGCGCTTCTACCTGCGTACGCGCTGTATTGAGCTGCTGCTCCATGGTCTGGCGTGAACCCAGCTTCTCTTCAAGTTCTGCTTTCAACAGCGGCAGCGGGTTATCAGCTGTCTTCAGATTCTCCTGCAACTGGTCACGGCGCAGTTCATAGGTCTTCACCTGAGCGCTGACGCGCTCAAGCGTGATACGGAGTGACGACAACTGGGCCAGCAAAGTCTGGTGACGCAGGGCCAACTGGTGTGCCTGCTCCTTGTCGTTGCGGGCTTTCTGGCGAGCCTGATCCAGCACGCGACGGAATTCATCACGGCCCAGCAATTGCTCTTCGCGGCGGGCGTTGTCGATTTCCATCTGATCGAGCGCAACCTGCAAACTTGAACGACAACTGACAATGTTTTTCTGTTCCACCTGCAACTGTTTTTCGAGCTCGTCGATTTCTGAACGCAGACGTTTGCGGCGCTCGGTGACTTGTTCAATTTTCATCAGGCGTGCCGAACGATCGGAACTGATCGAAGTCAGCTCACGGTTGACGGTGCCGAGATTGCGAATGACATCTTCCTTCTCCTGTTCCAGCGAACGCAGCGTCTGTTGCTGCTCTTCAGTCTGGCCCAGCAGCTCATCAATGCTGGCTTCATGCGCTTCAATCTGCGCAGCAACGGCAGTGAGTTCTTCCTGCCGCTGGATAATCCCGGCCTTCTCATCGTAGCCACGAGCTACCTTCAGCCAGTCGCGACCGAGCCAGACACCTTCGCGGGTAATGATGGTTTCGCCTGCCTGCAATTGGCTGCGCAGACCCAGGCCTTCAGCGAGGTTGTCGGCGGTGTAGATGCCTGCGAGCACGCTGTCGAGCGACGTACTGGAGGTAACCTGTTTCAGCAGAGCGCGATCTGCCAGCGACGTGTTGTTGCTGACGGCAGCAGTGGCCAGGCCGTCATGCAGTACCAGTTGCCCTTCGGTGAAACTCTGCAAGGCGCCACTCAGGTGTGCAATGTCATCCACGCGCAGCGCTTGCAGATGCTCGCCGAGTACAGTTTCGACTGCCTTCTCCCAGCCGCTGGTCACCTTGAGACCATCCACAAGGCGGGCTTTCGTATTCAGTTTGTTGCTTTCCAGCCAGCGCTGACGCGCCTGCTGCTTGCTGCCCATTGCCTGCTGCTGCAAAGCATCGAGCGACGCCTGACGGCCAAGCAGTGTTTGCAGCTGGCTGCGTTCCTGGCTTAGACGATTGTTGGTGTCCTGCAGCTGCTTGCGCGTGTTGTCGATGCGGGCATTGAGGCCGGCGCTTTGCTTTTCGAGATCGCCCTGCCGCAGGCTAAGCTCGCCAAGGTTGTTTTCCAGCATCGCCAACTGTTCGGCTTCAGGATCAGTGGCGAGGCCTTCCAGTTCCTTGCTCAGCGTGGTCTTGCGAGCGATGCCACGCTCAACGATGTTTTCCAGATGGTTGATGCGTTGCTGTTCAACTTCTGCCTTGCGCAAGGTGCCGGCGCTTTCCTGGTTGAACTGGTCCCAATCGTGCTGCCATTTCTGCATTGCCTGCTCAGCGTCTTCCAACGCTGATGTCGCCTCTTCTTCCTGCGCACGGATTTCTTCCAGCGTCGGCTCCAGCATGGTGACTTCTTCATCCATTGCCGTGATCTTGTCGAGGTCGGTCTTCAGTTCTGAATCGGCGCGGTTCAAGGCATCCATCGTGTCGCGCAGATCATCTTCGAGCTGACGTTTGCGCTGACGCTGATGCTCAAGGCTTTGCTCAATACGGGAGATGTCACTGCCAAGGCTGTAATACTGGGCCTGGATGCGCTGATAGGTTTCATTGGCTTCACTGCCACCAGCACGATGCTGTTCGATTTCAGCTTCAATGGCGCGGTATTTGGCGATGCTCTCTTCAAGACGGATTTCCAATTCGCTGATCAGCTGTTGTGAGCTCGCCAACTGCGTATCCAGTCGCTGCCAACGCAACGCCGACAGACGCGCGCTCATGTCGCGTTCTTCCTGTTTGAACTCACGATACTTCTCGGCCGCCTTGGCCTGGCGCTGCAGATGCTGCAGCTGGCGATCAAGCTCTTCACGGATGTCCGTTAGTCGCTCAAGGTTCTCCTTGGTGCGGCTGATACGGCTCTCGGTCTCCTTGCGGCGCTCCTTGTACTTGGAGATGCCAGCTGCTTCTTCGATGAAGACGCGCAGGTCTTCCGGCTTTGATTCGATCAGCCGCGAGACCATGCCCTGCTCGATGATCGAGTAGCTGCGTGGGCCGAGACCGGTGCCGAGGAAAATATCAGTGATATCACGGCGGCGACACTTGGTGCCGTTCAGCATGTAGGTCGACTGCGCTTCGGTGTTGACGGTGCGCTTGACGGAAATTTCGTTGAAAGCGGCGTACTCGCCCGTGATCTTGC
>JAZKEH010000352.1:4177-4752 GCA_040387155.1 Pseudomonadota bacterium
ACCGGCTTGCGGTTGCTGGAACCGTTGAAAATAACGTCCGTCATGTGCTCGCCACGCAAGTTCTTGGCAGAGCTTTCGCCCATCACCCAGCGCACGGCATCAATGATGTTGGACTTGCCGCACCCATTGGGGCCGACGACGGCGCAGAGATTGCTGGGGAAGTTGACGGTGGTCGGATCGACGAACGATTTGAAGCCTGCAAGCTTGATACTTTTCAGTCGCATTGGCTGCGAATTTCCTGGAGGGTAGCGGGGCCGAAATTGCAGGCAAGACTAGCAGATAAAACCGGTTTACTCAGCAATAAATTTGGCGGGCGGGAAGGCCCGGACTGCCAAGGATTCCGGGGCTTCCGGCCCGATCCGGCACCCCTAGCGGACTTCCTGGTAGGGCAGCCCCACGTAGTTGCGGGCGACCGTGCGCAATCCCTCGTCGCTGCTGGTGAAATAATCGAGCTCGGCGAGCTGGATGCGGTGGTCAAAACCGTTGTCCGAGAGACGATGCAGCATGGCCGTCATCCACCAGGAGAAGCGCTCTGCTTTCCAGATACGGTCCAACGCCAGCGCCGAATACCGCTC
>JAZKEH010000353.1:0-2038 GCA_040387155.1 Pseudomonadota bacterium
AGAATATCTCGTTGAAGGCCGCCTGCAGCTGCACAAAGATGTTGGTGGCGGAGAAGACCAGGACGCCGATGCCAAAGATGATCTGCCAGCGGGACGTAGTTTCGTTCTGGATGTTCTCCAGCAGCACGGTAACGCCTTCAGCGCCCTGCTCACCCACCAGGCCAGAGAACTGGTCGACCAGCTCGCGCTGGAAATCCACTTCTGCCGCAAACAGGCTGGCGGCCTGCACCGACAACATCACCATCGGCGCCAGTGAGAACAAGGTATAGAAAGACAACGCTGCCGAATGGCGCAAACAGGAGTCGCCGACGAAGTTTTTTACCGTCAGCACCAGCACGCGGAAGGTGTAACGCAAAGCATCCATGTTGTGACTCTTTTTCTGCTAGCGGGGCCCACTCTGTTGCGGGACTGCGGTATCGGGCTCGTCTTTCGTATCGCTGTCGGCTTCGGCGACGCTGGTGGGTTCTGCAGCGTCACTGTCAGCAACTGCATCGTCTGCCTGTGCTTCATCAGCGACGTCACTGGCAGTGCTTTCATCAGCCACAGCGTCTTCACTTGCCTTCTCGTCAGCGAGTTCTTCCTCGGCAACCTCTTCCTTCACTTCTTCACGCACTTCGGCCTGCTGCTTGTCCTCGCGGATCTGCTGGCGCGAATCGAGGTCTGCTACCAGATCTTCTTCCGTCAACGGCGCCGGCAGCGCTACCTCTGGCACCTCCCCGTCATCAAGGAACAGCGATACCGTATTATCGAGATTCGCTCGGTAAGCTTCGACAAAGGCATTTTTCAGGATGCCGGCCACTGCCACGAACACATTGGTGTCGGGATTGCTGACATCGCCTTCCAGCGGAATATAGGAGGCCAACTGGTCACGCGGCTGGTTCTCCAGCAACTGGGCCACGCCGCCAACCAGACCTTCCCACAACGCGCGCAGCGGGTTGTCTTTGTCTTCGCGAATGTCTTCCTGCCAGTCGAACACATTCAGGTTATAGATAATGGGTTTCACATAGCCATTCAGCTGACCATCGCGTGCGGCGAGCTCCGTGGCAACATCCAGCGTGCCGCCCTCGACATCAAACGGTGCATAGGTGCGGATGAAATTGTCGAGCTGCAGAATCGGCAGTTGCAGCAACCTGGCATTGACGTCGAAGGTCGGCTTTTCAGTGCTGGGATCAAAGGCGGCGCCCAGTGTCAGGTCGCTCACTTCCATCGCCTTGGCAGCCATCTTCACCTGCGCTATCGGCGAGTCCGTCAGTGCCCGCCGACTTGCGAGGTTCAACGCCTCGGCTTCCATCTGGGTCAGGAAGATGTCCATCTTCGGTTCAGAGTCGAAATTGCTGAAATGCAGTTCGCCGTTGTGAATGATGGCGCGATCAATACGGAACGGAAACAAGTCCTCGATGATGCTGAGCCACTGACCACCCTCGCCTGTCTGCTTCTTCGACTCATCGTTGCTGTCAACGATGTTGATCTGCGGATCGAACAATTCGGCTTCGCCGACGGCAGCGCCATTGAGCAGCGCGCGCCACACCAACGAGAACTTGACTTCGCGCGCTGCAAACAGCGGCACCGGCACATCGCCTTCGGTCTTGATAATCTCGACATTCTCGATGTTGTAGGCACCCAGCAAGACCATCAGGTCGATGTCGCCGACCTGACCGGCGTACTGCGGCGATTCGTCGAGCTTGTTATTGACGTACCACTGCAGCGCGGGAGTTGCCGCTATACGCAGGATCAATAACAACACCAGCCCAGCCAGAACGCCCCACAACAGCTGCCTGGACCAACCCAACTTGTGCCTGATTGCTTCTACCGTCATTGAGGTGCCAGTACCGAGGTTGATTGTTTGCTTTCGATAACACCGCAAGCGATGCGATCACCGGAGTTGCCGGATGGCTGGCTCAACAGGTCATCGGGGGCAGCGTGAATGACAAACGCCTTGCCCAGGATCGAGTTGGGACCTTCAAAGGTCGCCATGCGGTCGTAAAAGTCGATGTTGGCAATCTCTTCTGCCGACGCAATGATGTTGCCCATATCGCCA
>JAZKEH010000354.1:0-11812 GCA_040387155.1 Pseudomonadota bacterium
GGTCGCTTCGTCAAAGACGAGAACAGCGATGTGCAGAGCATACTCACTGGCATAATCGGCAAGAAAGGTGCAGTGCATGTCAGTTTTGGTACGCCGGTCAGCCTGCCTCCAGATGCCAGTCAGGATGATGTGGTTGCCGCAATTGACCATCAGATCATCAGCAACTATCGCCTGCATCCTTCCAACCATGTTGCCCATGCAATGCTGCAGGGTGCTGCTATTGACGATGGTGCGCTGGCGCAGGCAAGCGGCATTAGCACAGCTGAACTGACGACAAAACGCGTGGAACTTGAAAGCAGACTGGCCGCAGCGCCGGCGGAACTACGTCCCTATATCCTCAACATGTATGCCAATCCGGTGCTGTGCCGGCAAGGCCTGTCCCAGCCAGATTAAGCTGTTGAGCAGTCCATGCTGTCGGACGCACTGAAACAATCCATCCAGGCCAGTTATTCGCTATTGCTGAAAAACAAGCAGCTGCAAACGCGCCCGGGCCAAAAGCGCATGATTGCCGAAATCGCCAAGACGCTGGCCGGTGTCGAATACGACGAAGAAGGTCGACGTAGTGCAGCTGAACCCGGTGTCTGCGTCGTGGAGGCCGGTACCGGCACCGGCAAGACGCTGGCCTATCTGGTGTCTGCCATCCCTGTTGCCAAGGCGCTGGAGAAAAAACTCATCATCTCAACGGCCACGGTGGCCTTGCAGGAACAGGTGCTGAACAAGGACATTCCGGACCTGCTGAAGCACAGCGACATGCAATTCAGCTATGCGCTGGCCAAGGGACGCGGGCGCTATCTTTGCCTCGCCAAGCTCGACAATGCATTGCGCGCCAACAGCAGCAGTGATGCGATGCGCGATCTGTTCAAGGTGGAATTGCAGGACCCCGCGGATATTGATCGCGGTTTGTATGAGCGCATGCTGGATACGCTTGGCAAGGGCGAGTGGCAGGGCGATCGTGATGACTGGAAGCAGGTCATTGAAGATGAACAATGGAAGCCGGTAGCTGTTGAAAGCGGTCAATGTTCTGGCCAGCGGTGCGCCTACTTTTCCAGCTGCTGTTATTTCCGCAGTCGTGAAGGTTTGTTGAAGGCTGACTGCATCATTGCCAATCACGATCTGGTGTTGTCAGACCTGTCGATGGGCGGTGGTGTGATTCTGCCGCCGCCGGGCGAAAGCATTTATATCTTTGATGAAGCACACCAGTTGCCCGGCAAGAGTCTGTCGCATTTTTCCCATCAGTTGCGGCTTCACAGCACGGGCCAATGGTTGGAGCAATTTGCTGCGATCCTCACACGCCTGCAGCAGGAAATTCCGCAGCGCAATCGTGTTGTGGGCATGCTGGAAGAAGCTGCCGGCATTGCGCAGCGGCTGCGTGGCGAGCTCAACGAAAAATTCATTCTGGTAAAGCAGTATGCCGACAAGGCGGAGTCCGGTTCTGCCGACGGCAATACGTTGCAGTATGTATTTCCGCGCGGTGTGGTTGAGCTGCCGTTGCGTGAAATCTTCGACAGCCTGTCGGCTGATTTTGCCGAGCTGGCGTCACGCATCAGCAAACTGAATGAATTGCTGAAGGCGGCGCTGGAAACGGATGACGGTGAAGTAACACGTCAACAAGCCGAGTTGTGGTTCCCCTTGTTCGGCAGTGCGCAGATGCGTACTGAATCTGCTACCTGGTGCTGTCTGCATTTTGCAAAAGCGGATGATGCAGGCGCGGCGCCGACCGCGCGATGGTTAACATTCCGCGAGTACGGACGGGAACTGGAAATTACTGCGTTTTCCAGTCCGGTGCTGGCTGCGGCCTCGTTGCAGGACTTTTTGTGGGACAGTTGCTTCGCTGCCGTACTGACCTCTGCCACGCTGAGCACACTCGGCTCCTTCGACTTCCTGCGCAAGCGCTGCGGTTTGCCCGACGGCAGTAATTATCAAAAGATCCAAAGCCCCTTCAGTCATCAACAGGCTGCATGCCTGCAAGTGCCACGTCAGGGCTTCGATCCTTCCAATGGTGCTGCACACACGCAAGCCATCATTGGCGTGCTGCCGCGTTTGCTGACGCCAGAGAAAGGCTCCCTGGTGTTGTTCAGTTCGCGTCGCCAGTTGCTGGATGTACTGGAAGGATTGCCATCCGAATTCCGCGACCTTGTCATGGCGCAGGATGACTATTCAAAACAGGAACTGCTGCGCTTGCACAAGGCTGCGGTCGACGCCGGCCACAGCAGTGTCATCTTCGGTCTTGCCAGCCTCGCCGAAGGTATCGACTTGCCTGGGGAATACTGCACGCATGTTGTCATCGCCAAGATTCCATTCCCTGTGCCGAATGATCCTGTTGATGCGACGTTGGGCGATTGGGTGAAGGGGCAGGGGGGCAATCCCTTCAATGAAATCAGTGTGCCTGAGGCGTGCTTGCGATTGATTCAGGCGAGTGGGCGGTTGCTGAGGCAGGAAAGTGATACCGGGACGATTACGATCCTCGATGAACGTTTGCATACGCGGTCGTATGGGCGTGCCATTCTCGATTCGTTGCCTCCCTACCAGCGCAAGGTGCTGGTTTAGCACATTCAGAGCAATCACAGTCGGCGGCAGACCTTTCCTGGATCGCTTCAAGCCCATCCATGGGACGCTCCCGCTCAGGCCGTCCATGGCCTTCGAGGGCCCAGGAAAGGTCTGCCTCCGACTGCTCTTCCAGAATTGCGTGTGCCCTGCTCAGAGCAAAGGACTAACTCCGCAAAATCCCCTGCTGTTTGAGATAAGCAAACACCTGCTCAGCATTCTGCTGCGGCGTCGGCCCATTACTGATGAGAATCTCCGGCGCCTCCGGCTTCTCGTAAGGAGAGCTGATGCCGGTAAAGTCAACGATCTCTCCACGGCGAGCCTTTGCATAAAGCTGCTTCGGATCCCGCTGCTCACAAATTTCGATAGGCGTGTCGATGAAAATTTCGATGAAGGGCAGGCCGGCGTGCTGGTGAATACTTCGTACCAATTCACGATCCTTGCGAAACGGCGAAATGAAACTCGACATCACAATCATGCCGGCGTCGGCAAACAGCTTGGAGACTTCGCCAACGCGGCGGATATTCTCTTCACGATCAGCAGCGTTGAAGCCGAGATTGCTGTTGAGACCGTGGCGTACGTTGTCACCATCAAGCACGTAGGCTTTATAGTTCTGCTCGATCAAGAGATGTTCCAGCAGGAAGGCGAGCGTGGATTTGCCGGAGCCGCTCAGTCCCGTCAGCCACAGGGTGGCGCCTTGCTGGTTGAAAATTTCCTGGCGTTTGCGACGGTCGATTCTGCTCGACTGCCAGACTACATTGGGACTCTTGTTGGGTGACATGTTGGATGGCATGGAGGTTCCTGCGAATAGGGAGTTAGAGCAGACTGGTGGCAAGGATGCTGACATCCTGCAGCGGACGTGATTCGGCGGTTACCGGGACTTTGCCGATGGCGTCGATGACGTCGAGGCCGGCGCGCACCTTGCCAAACACTGTGTGCTTGCCAATCAGCCAGGGCGTATCAGCAAGGTTGATGAAGAACTGGGAGCCATTGGTGTCGGGACCACTATTGGCCATCGCAATGACGCCACGAATTGGCGCCCGCGACTGCAGGTTGTTCTGGTAGTGGTAACCCTGCATTTCGTAATTCTGTTGCACGGTCATCTCGCGCAGACGCTGATCCACTTCACCGACACGGACATCCAGTTGCTGCTGGCTGCTGATATTCATCGCGGCGTACAACGGGCCGAGCACCTGCTGCTGAAAATCGTGTTGGCTGCGGATGCCCAGCACAGCATTGGGAATTCCCTCAGCGTCCAGCACCAGCATCTTGTCGAGGCCCAGACTCTGCGCGCTGATCTCGTCCTTGAAACGATAGCCCGGAAAACCATCCCCGAGTCCGGTGGGACTGCCGCTCTGGATCATGAAGCCGTCGATGACACGATGAAAAACCAGGCCATCATAGAAAGGCCGTGTGGCTTGCTGGCCAGAGCGGGGATCAATGAATGATTTGGTGCCACTCGCCAGTCCGATGAAATTGGCGACAGTTTCAGGGGCTTCCTGCGGAAACAATTCCAGCACGATGTCGCCGCGGGTGGTTTCCATCAGTACCAGCGGGTTGGCGCTGCTTTCAACGGGGATGTCCAGCAGGCGGCCACCGACGCTGACAGTACGCATCTGTGTGGGCGCAGTGGGTGCGGCCGCGACAACATTGGCGTCAATGGAGGGTGCAGGGAGTGCCTGGACTGCTGGCGCTTCTGCCGCGAGCGTGGCGCTAATTGTCAGCATTGCCAACAGCAGGCCGGCAATGCTTTTCAATGGAACAGCATGAAACTGTGACATGGATACTTCGTTATCCTTTCGATAGTGGGCGGCAGTCTATCATTCTGGTGTGGGGGCAAATGCCACTCTTGTCACGAAGCCAACGCGATCACACTGCCTTTTTCAGCAGGCTTTTGGCGCGCGCCACCAACTGGATGGCGGAGAAGGGTTTGAGGATGTAGTCATCGGCACCCAGATCATAGGCGCGGATGATGTCGCTCTCGCTGCCCATGGCGGTCAGCATGATGACCGGTATGTTTTTTGTTATCGGATCCTTGCGGATTTTCTGCAACACATCGAAGCCATCCACCTTGGGCATGTTCACGTCGAGGATGAACAATGCATAAGGCTTGTCATGCAGGCTGTTAAGCGCTTCCTGGCCATTGGTGACATGGTCAACCACCATGCCTTCCTTCAGCAGGCGTTGCCTGATCATCGTCGCCTGCATTGCATCATCTTCAGCAACGAGCACTGCCTTGCCTGTCACCGATACTTTGGGCCCGTCGACACGTTTGGCAGCAGACGACGCCGTCTCGCTCCCGAGTGGGACCAGCGTCAGCTCACGCTTGATCGACTTCTTCAGCATCTTGTCGATGGCGTTGACGAGGGCTTCAATATCGACAGGCTTCGTAATGAACTTGTTGGCGCCGAGTGACATACACTCCATTCGGATCAGGTCTTTCTCGATGGCAGACAGTACGTAGACCGGCGCTTCAATGTTGAACTCGAGTTTTATTTCCCGCAGTACGTCGCGGCCATCGCGATCCGGCAATACCAGATCCAGCAGGATCAGCGCGAAACGGTTCTTGACGAGATATTCCTGCGCCTTTACTGCCGTTGCCGCGTGGAACAGCCGGTATTCCGGCTTGCCGGCGAAACTGCTTTTGAGAAGGCCGGCAAAGTCCATGTCGTCGTCAACGATGAGAATGTCGGTGACATTACCGCCCTGGGCG
The DNA here is from genome assembly GCA_040387155.1 of Pseudomonadota bacterium. Taxonomy (GTDB): domain Bacteria; phylum Pseudomonadota; class Gammaproteobacteria; order Pseudomonadales; family Pseudohongiellaceae; genus CAILUG01. The sequence goes on from JAZKEH010000354.1 coordinate 5,258, forward strand.
CCAGCACTGATGACCTGGCGCAATACGGCAATAAGCTCGGCGACTTTGGGTAGCAGGCCAGCCGGTACGGCTTGTTCTGCATTGCGGGCCGCTTCCGTTATTTGCGGAAAGCCAAAGGTGCTGCCCGAACCGTGCAGCGAGTGCGCAATATTGCGTAGCTTTATCTCTGCTGTCTGATCGCCTTGCTGGACCGAGCGCGCAAGTGCAGTGAGTTCCTCGATGCGTTCAGTCAGGGAACCGAGATACTTCTGTTGCAACTCATCTGGCGTCATGGGGCGAATCCCTGCGGGCAATGCGTGATTATAGCCCAAGCTCCTGCTGCTTTTTTCCTGCTACGATGTTCACATTCGCTGGCAGCGAGTGCTGTGCTGCGGCTGTCAGATGATAGACTCGAACCGTATTGTCAGCCGTGATGCATTCTGGTCGCGATAGGCACACTTATTGTGGTAGAAATTCTCAACGATGTTTTTTGTAACCACCAGCTGATCTGAAACGCCATGCCAATCTACGAATACAAATGTACGCAATGCAGTCACCAGTTCGAGAAGATCGTCAAAATGGGTGAAACCCCTGCCTGCCCGTCGTGCCAACATGCCGCACCTGAGCGCCTTTTCTCGGCGCCTGGCATCAGCACCCAGAAGTCCCGCCATTACACGCATGGCATTGCCCGCAAGAAAGCGAAGGCAATCAAGAAAGAGCAGGACCATGCGCAGCGTGAATACGAGCGTAACTACATAAAAGACCATAGCTGAATGCACTCAGCAGTTCATCCTCAGGAGAAAAAGTCACATGTCATTGACCCCCGCACTACTGGAAGAACTGGAACTGCTGAACATGTTCAATCTGAACACGACACAGCAAGGCATCAAGATCCATCATGACGCCACTTCCGCCAAGGTGGATGCAGGCAAGCGGCTGCATGCCAAGGGCATGATCACGTTGCCTGATGGCGGCTACCTCACGCCACTCGGTCAGCAAACTGCAGAGCATGTGCAGATACTGGTGACGTTGCTCAGCAAGGGCTGATAGTCATCATCTTGACTTCCGCTACCCAATCTCCAACGGTCGCTATATCGGGTCCGCTCGTATTTATGCGTATTTGATTTTCGTCGAATAACACAAATTTGCTGCTCAACTTTGGTGCCTTTCATACTCTTTCTGAATTGATTTGGTGCAACCAGGTTGACCAAACTATCTTTTTGATTTGTTTGGTTAATATTGGTTAAAGCGCTCTGATTTTTGGTCGTTCATCTGCTCCTGACAGCAGTGTGAAAACGTGATTTTCGCTGCTGGCTTTTCACCTGTGATCACAAGGAGCAATCAATGAACCTCAATCATCCGACGAATATTTCGCCGCAAATGTTGCAGTACGCCGGCACCGTGCAGGAAGTAACTGGCAACGGGCAGGACAATGAATATGCGCGTCTCAACCAGTTGTTGTCGGCACTGGCCAAAACCACTCATGAATCGATGGAAGAGATCCAGCACATCAACATGAAGATGCGCATGATCTCGTTCAATTCCAAGATCGAAGCGGCGCGTGCCGGGGAAGCTGGCAAGGCGTTCTCCATCGTGTCGGATGAAATGAAGATCCTGTCGGACCAGACAGCGACGGTTGCCCGTAACCTGCGATTGGACAATGCGCGTTCCACCGGTCAACTGAAAAACATCTTTGAAGAGTTGTCGACCCAGGTGCGGGGAACCCGGCTGTCTGACCTGGCACTGACCAATATTGACCTGATTGATCGCAACCTCTATGAGCGGTCGTGCGATGTACGCTGGTGGGCGACAGACTCGAGTCTGGTAACGGCGCTCGAAGAGCCCAGCGAAGAAAACAATCGCCACGCCGCGGAGCGTCTGGGGGTAATCCTCAATGCGTACACCGTGTATTTCGATCTGGTGCTGTGCGATGGCGCCGGTAACGTCGTTGCCAACGGCAGGGCGCAGCAGTACCGCAGCAGCGGCATGAACATGGCGGCGACAGACTGGTTCCGTCAGGCGATGGAGAGCCGCTCAGGTGATCATTACGGTTTTCAGTCGGTGCACGCGTCGCCGCTGGTAAAGGGGCAACGCGTGCTGATGTATTCGGCCGCTGTGCGTGGAGGAGGCAAGGTGCACGGCAAGGCCATGGGTGCGTTGGGCATCGTGTTCAACTACGACGCGCTGGCGCAGGTGATCATGCGCAACACCCCGATTAGTGCGAGTCTCAAGGCAATGACGCGGGTTTGCATCACGGATGCAGAGGGACTGGTGCTGGCTGATTCGGCGGGCAAGATCCTGCAGGACACACTGGAATTTCCCGAGCGGGAGCAGTTGTACGAACAGGAGAAGGGCTATTTGATTACTGAGTTGGGATCAAACCGTTGCTGCATAGCCCATGCGCGTGCGCCTGGGTATGAAACCTATTCCACCGGATGGCACTCGGTGATTATGCAGACACTTGGTTGAATCAGTGCGAGCCGTTGCTCACGCCAACGCGCAGCACCTGGCCCACCTGCAACACATCATCAGACAGGCCGTTCTGACGTTGCAGCACTCTGGCGCTGGTGCCGTAATGATTGGCAATGCGCCACAGCGTATCGCCACGTTTGACGCGATGGGTGATTTCCTGGATGGCGGCAGTATCAGTGGTGCGTGCATTCGTACTTGCGAGAGACGTCATTGACGCGGCATTTGTTTCGCCGGAAGCAGACGTGCTGGTCGGAGTGCTGCCGCCCGTAGCGACAGTAGCAGCAACAGTCTGTGTGAAAGCGGGTGCAGTTGTAGCGACCATTGCTGTGGTGGGGGCGCTGTTGACGGCACCCGGGATCTGCAATTTCTGACCGGCGTGAATCAGGCTGCCGCGCAGGCCATTGGCAGCACGCAATTTCGTAACCGTACTGCCAGTGCGATCAGCAATGACGGACAAGGTATCGCCACGACGGACAACGTACTCGGTGGGTGCAGCAAGCGGCTGCTGGGTACTCTCAGTGTTGAGGCCCGCGACATACTGTTCATAGGTCTGTGTGAAAACGGCAACGTGATAGTGCGCGGGATGTCGTTCACGTGTGACATCCAGCACGCCAGACGATTCGAGTGACAACAGCGTTTTTTCGAGCCAGTTACGGCACTTTCCCGCGGAAGGAATGCGCAGATCCACTGCCATGCCGGTAGGATGTACCGATTCGCTGGAAGCATTGGAAGGTTGCTTGTCGATCGGACGCGTGAGACTGGTAACAGTCAGCTTTTCGCCGCAGGACACGTGATACTGGTTACTTAGACGATCAATGAAGGTTTTGACGGCTGGACGCGCATAGGGATAAGAGACATCGTGCAGATCAAGATCCTGGTCAGGCGAAATGCGGATCAGATGGCCTTCCTTGACGTACGAGGTAACTGACTGGGCATTACGCAAGAAGGTGTAGCCGTAACGCACTGCTTCCTGGTTCTGTCTTGCCATTGATTCGCGTGAACCCTTCAAGGTCTGCGCTTCCGCTGCAGAGGTGAAGGTGAGCAAGGGGGCGAATGAGGCCAGAGCCAGGATCGCAATTGTCAGTTTTTGCATGTTGTCATTCCTGCAAATATAGTGATGTTTGCTCTGTGTCCCACAGAAAATAAGCACCGAAGCCGGGATCTTCTCGCGGTTTCTCAGGTTTGTCTATCACTTTGTTGATTTCATTGATAAAAGCTTGGTCAAGCACTGGAGGTGTTCAATGGCCGGAGGTTGGACCCGCGACGGGGCCGTACAAGACCAGATTGACGCCAGCGTGGAAGATGCGATCAAACAGGCGCAAAGCCGGCTGAAAGCAGGACCGGGTTTGAGTCATTGTGAGGAATGTGCTGCGGAAATCTCTGCCGCGCGCCGACAAGCAGTGCCTGGCGTTCGTTTCTGCGTGCGCTGCCAGGAAGTGCTCGACAAGGAGCAGGCGGTTTTTGCTGGCTATAACCGACGCGGCAGCAAGGACAGTCAGTTGCGGTGAGCCAGTTGTAGCAAGCGTCCAACAGCAAGGATCGATCGCAGGTCCATCCCGCAACTGCTAAGCGATGGGGGAAAAAACAGGCAAAAAAAAGCAAGCCGCGAGGCTTGCTTCTTTTCCAGCCGAATCAGCGGGGCTTAGATAGCCACGATGTTCTCAGCTTGTGGGCCTTTCTGGCCCTGAACTACGGTGAACTCTACTTTCTGACCTTCAGCAAGGGTTTTGAAACCGGTGCTTACGATGGCGCTGAAATGCGCAAATACATCAGGGCCGGACTGCTGAGCGATAAAACCGAAACCTTTGGATTCGTTGAACCACTTTACGGTTCCAGTGACTTTCTTTGACATGAGATTAACCTTTAAAAATATTTTGATGAGCCTTTTTTGAGGCTGGTTTGCTTAGCAGGAAAAGGGGCTTTGAATTCGAACTACTTACTTGCGAGGACTCGGCGGTTGCGGCGGGTTGATATTCAGGAAACTGCACTTGAATCAAAACCGCTGTAACTGGAGAGGGGAGGTAAATATGGGGCACTTTTTCTAGCTAGCGCGCAGAGTATAGAGCTAACCCTTTGGAGTCAAACGGTTTTTCCCTGAAAACACAGGGGAAAAGCATGCGAGGCTGTGCAATCTGCACTCAACCTCGCATTCGGGTCGTCATTGTTTGGGCTGCTGCAGTAGTTCCAGGCGGTTGCCGGCCGGATCCATGCCCAGCCCGATCCAGATGCCGGTATTGCCATATTCGAACGGCTCACGCTCCATCTTGCCGCCAGCTGCCTCGATGGCAGCGGCCGTGGTTTTGACGTCGGTAACGTTGAAAATGACATGGGCAATGGGATCGTCCAGACCGTCGGCCTCGCGATGCATGATGACAACCTGCGCACCCGTATTGGCCTTGGCTTCAGCCTCTGTTGCACCGAAATTCAGCATTAGTTCCACGTGCCCCCCTTGCATCTGGATGCGTTGTACCTCGTGCATGCCAAAGGCCTTTTTGTAGAAGTCGGCTGTGACCAGCTCATCGGCAGCCGCGATGCGGGTGGAGTTCAGTGACACGTCGGCCAGAGCACTGCCTGCCAGCAACAGGGCACAAACAGAAATCACGAGGGTTTTGCCAAACATTGAAACTCTCCTTTTGGTCATTTGTTGTTTTGTTTTTTTGCGCGGCTCTGTGGAGCTCTTTTCTGGTCTATTGGTCGAACCTGGGTGCACGCTTTTCGATGAAGGCCGCGATGCCTTCGATACGATCATGCGCATGGATGCAACGCTTGTACAGTTCGATTTCGCGCCGGTAACCGGTGATCAGATCACTGCCAGTGGTTGCATTGAGTGATTGCTTTACCTGTTTTACGGCCAGTGGAGAAGCGCTGCGAATCTTGTTGGCAGTGGCGAGCACTGAGCTCAACAGATTTTCCTGCGACACAATTTTGTTAACCAATCCCCAGCCAAACGCCTCATCTGCGGTAAACGGCTCACCCGTCATGCAAAGCTCCTTTGCGCGATTCAGACCAATGGCACGTGGCAGCCATTGCGTGCCCATGGCGCCCGGAATGAAGCCGAGTCGTGTTTCGGGGAAAGCAAAGCGGGCTTCCGGAGTGCAGTAGGCAAAATCACAGTTGAGCAGCAACTCCAGGCCGCCACCGTAAGCAGCACCATTGACCGCCGCAATCAGTGGTAATGGACACTCATGCATCGCGAGCATCATCTGTTCAAGTACTGCATGCTGCTGTAACCAGGTTTCCGTACTGATGTCGTGTCGCTCCTTCAGATCAGCGCCCGCGCAAAATGCCTTGTTGCCACTACCGGTGATCACAACAACGCGATAGGAAGAGGCATCTACATACAGTGCCTGCCACAGCGCGAGCAACTCGCGTGTCATCACGGTGTTTAGCGCGTTGCTGGCAGCGGGGCGGTGCAATTCGATCAGCAGGACGCCATCGTCCGGCACTGATAAAACCAGGGTTTCATAAGAAAGAGCGTGCAAAGCTTTGGCGTTGTCTGAATTCATTGGAGTACGCGAAAAATAGATGAAAGAAAGCGCAATTGTCATGGGTCTGACAACTTGTTGAAACAGCCCGGAGCAGGACTGTCGCTTACATGGAAGTCGCTGCATAATGCGGCGGTTCCATCGGCAAGACCATTTTAATAACAACTTTTCAAAAAGGGGGCTTTGTAATGATCCGCAACCGAATTTATGGCGCCACTGCTTTGGCGCTGGCGATGCTCGCAGGCTGCCAGCCAGCCGAGCAGCAAGCCGCAGCAACACCACAACAAGCTGCACCAACCGCTGCATCGGATGCCGCTGCCGTTACCCAGGAACGTTTGAACAATGCTGGTTCCGAACCGGGCCAGTGGATGATGGTTGGTGGCACCTATGAAGAGCGTCATTACAGCGCGCTCAACCAGATCACCCGCGACAACGTCAACACACTGGGCTTGAGCTGGTTTGCGGATTACGACACCAACCTGTCGCAACAAGGCACACCGCTTTATGTCGATGGCGTCATCTATGTATCGACTGCCTGGAGCAAGGTGTACGCCTACGATGTACGCACTGGCCAGCAGCTGTGGCAGTACGATCCGAAGACCCCGAAAGAAATCGCTGT